>JAEUJG010000457.1 GCA_016794765.1 Spirochaetaceae bacterium
ATCCTGGCGGTCAGCCTGAACCTCATCAACGGCATCACCGGCCAGTTCTCCCTCGGACACATGGGCTTCGCCGCCGTGGGGGCCTACGCCTCCGGCGCGGTGACGACCCTCGTCTTCAGGCTCCAGCCCGGGAGCGCGGCCGGCTTCGCGGTCTTCGCCGCGGCGATCGTCCTCGGGGGCCTGGCCGCGGCCGCGGTGGGCTTCCTCATCGGCTTCCCCTCGCTCCGGCTCAAGGGCGACTACCTCGCGATCGTCACCCTCGGCTTCGGCGAGATCATCCGCACGGTCCTCAACAACATCCCCGCCGTCGGCGGTCCCCGCGGGCTCCTCGGCATCCCCAAGTTCTCGGGCTTCGGCGTCATCCTCCTCGCGGCGCTGGCGGCCCTGGCCGTGATCCGGAACCTCATCGAGTCCTCGCCCGGCCGCGCGATGCTCGCCATCCGGGAGAACGAGCTCGCGGCCGAGCTCGTCGGCGTCGACACCACGAAGTACAAGGTCCTGGCCTTCATGGTCGGCGCCTTCTTCGCGGGCGTCGCCGGCGGGCTCCTCGCGCACCTCCTCCAGATGGCCCACCCGACCCAGTTCGGCTTCATGGGCTCGGTCCTGGTCCTCATCATGGTCTACTCCGGCGGGGTCGGCTCCCTCACGGGCTCCGTCGTCGCGGCCTTCGCCCTCACCTTCCTCTCGGAGGTCCTGCGGCTCGTCATCGACGCGGCCGCCGGGGCGACGGGCCTGCCGATCGGCGGCGAGTGGCGCATGGTCGTCTACGCCCTCCTCCTCATCCTCGTCATGCTCTACCGCACGGAGGGCCTCATGGGAACGCGCGAGTCGCGGCTCGTCAGGCTCGGGGAGGACAAGCGATGAGCGCCATACTCAAGGTGGAGGGCATGACCCACCGCTTCGGCGGCCTCCGCGCCGTCTCCGACTTCAACATCGAGGTGCCGGAAGGCGCGATATACGGACTCATCGGTCCCAACGGCTCGGGCAAGACCACGACCTTCAACCTCGTCACCGGCATCTACGCGCCGACCGAGGGGCGGATCCTCTTCGAGGGCCGCGACATCACGGGAGCCAAGCCCTTCCGGATCGTCCAGGCGGGCGCGGCGCGGACCTTCCAGAACCTCCGCATCTTCGGCTCCATGAGCGTCCTCGACAACATCCGCGTCGCCAGGCACTACACGACCAGGTCCGGCTTTTTCCGCTCGGTGCTCCGCACGCCCTCCTTCAAGCGGGAGGAGGCCGCGGTCCGCGAGGAGTCCATGGCCCTCCTCGAGCTCATGCGCCTCGAAGGGCGGGCGACGGAGGAGGCGAAGAACCTCCCCTACGGCGAGCTCAGGCGGCTCGAGATCGCGCGGGCCCTGGCGACGAAGCCGCGCCTCCTCCTCCTGGACGAGCCGGCCGCCGGCATGAATCCGAAGGAGGTCGCCGAGCTCATGGGCCTCATCGCGCGCGTGCGCGACGAGTTCAAGGTGACGGTCTTCCTGATCGAACACCACATGAAGGTGGTGAAGGGCATCTGCGAGCGGGTGAAGGTCATCGATTTCGGCGAGACCATCGCCGAGGGCGAACCGGACGAGGTTTGCCGCGATCCGAAGGTCCTCGAGGCCTATCTCGGGAAAAGGGGCGCGTGATGCTGGTCGTCAAGAATCTCAAGGTGCGCTACGGCCACATCGAGGCGCTGAAGGACGTCTCCTTCGAGGTGCCCGCGGGCAAGATCGTCACCCTGATCGGCGCGAACGGCGCCGGCAAGACGACGACCCTCCGCGCCCTCTCCGGCCTCGAAAAGGCCGCCGCCGGCAGCGTCACCTTCAAGGGCCGCGACATCACGGGCATGGAGGCGCACCGGCTCGTGCCCCTCGGCATGGCCCACGTGCCCGAGGGGCGCAAGATCTTCCCGACCCTGACCGTCCGGGAAAACCTCGAGCTCGGCGGCTGGACCATCGCCGACAAGCGCGAGGCGCGCCGCCGCATGGAGGAGGTCTACGAGATCTTCCCGCGCGTCAAGGAGCGCGCCTCCCAGCTCGGCGGCACCCTGTCGGGCGGCGAACAGCAGATGCTCGCCGTCGGCCGCGCCATCGTCACGGGCGGCGACCTCCTCCTCCTCGACGAGCCCTCCATGGGCCTGGCGCCCGTCCTCGTGGACGAAATCTTCGAACAGATCGTCGCGATCAACAAGCGCGGCAGGACCATCCTTCTCGTCGAGCAGAACGCCGCGGAGGCCCTGGAGATCGCCGACTACGCCTACGTCCTCGAGACGGGCTACTCGACCCTCTCCGGGCCGGCCAAGGAGATGGCGGCGGACGACCGCGTCCGCGAAGCCTACCTCGGCGTCTAGGAGGCCGGCCGCGCCGGCCGAGTAGGCCGCGCCGGCTGCGTCAGCCGAGCAGGCCGCGCCGACCGTGTCAGCCGCGTCCATCGGCGGGCCGCGGTCCCTTCGGGGGCCGCGGCCTTTTATTTCCACCCGCGGCTTCTCGGGATCTTTTCCCGACCTACATGCATTACTCCCAACAGCAAGGAAGTTTACCTAACTTTTTCCCGAATTTGCCTTTCGATCCTCGGCCACCGGACCTATGATTAAGGTGGAGGCTCCCCGTGGCGCGAACAGGGCATCGCCGGGCGACACTCATCCTCGCTCTTCTTCTGGCCGCCGCCGGCGCCTTGTCGGCCCTACCGGCGGCCGAGGAGGGCCTCCGCGTCGAGCTCGGCTTCGGCGGCTACGTGGTCCCGGAACGCTGGGCCCCCTTGAGGGTCCAGGCCGGGGTCGAGGCGCCGGGTGGAAGGATCGAGCTGCTTAGGCTCGCCGCCGACGGCTCGGGAACTTTTCCCGAGTACTACCCCTACCTACCCGGCGTTCCCCTTGAATGCCCGATGATGGCCGACGCGGCGGCCGCGGGGCTCAGGGTCCGCCTCCTGTCCGGCGAGCTGATCCTGTCCGAGGCGAAGCTCGACACGCGCCTGAGGAGCTTCCCGGGACATCTCGTCCTCCTCGTCGGCCTGCCCGCCGGCGCCCGGGGCGGCGCGGCCGCGGCCCTCGAGCCCCTCGAACCGATCCTGGCGATCGACCTGCCCCTCGACCGGCTGCCCGCCGAAGCCCTCGACTACGACGCCGTCGCCGCCCTGGCCCTGCGCGATCCCGGCCGCGCCCTCTCGCCCGCGCAGGGCCAAGCCCTCGGCGCCTGGCTCGCGGGCGGCGGCCGCCTCCTCCTCTTCGAGGCGCGCCACGCGGAGGACAGCCTCCTCTCCTCCTTCCAGCCCCTCGGCCTCGAGGTGCGGGGCGGCGGCGCTCGGGCCGGCGAGGCCGGGGAGGCCGGAGCGGCGGGGGCCGCCCCGCGGGAGCTGCGGCTCGGCCGCGGCACGATCCTCGTCCGCGCCGAACGGGCGCCGGAGGCCGACGGCGCCGCCTGGAAGGACCTGCTCGGGCTCCCGCCCTACGACCGAAGCTCGAGGCTCGGTCCCGG
Source organism: Spirochaetaceae bacterium (assembly GCA_016794765.1). GTDB lineage: Bacteria > Spirochaetota > Spirochaetia > Treponematales > Rectinemataceae > JAEUJG01. The sequence continues at coordinate 3,459 of JAEUJG010000457.1, forward strand.
CCGCGCCTTCACCGCCCTCGACGAGCCGCGCTCCTTCCCCCTCGAGCCCTTCGCCGTCGACTCGCGGCTGGCCTTGGCGATTGGCGCCTGGGCCCTCCTCGTCCTCGCCCTCGGCCTGTCGCGGCGCCGCGCGGTCCTGCCCCTCATCGCCCTTTCCCTCGCGGCGGGCGCGGCCGCCTGGCTCGGCGGCGCGGCCCTGCGGCCCGGCCTGCCCTCTCCCCTCGCCGCCGATACCCGCTTGTTCGTGTTGCCGGGCGGCCGGGCCGCCTACGCCCAATTCGGCCTCCGCGCCCGCCCCCTCGCGAGTTTCGAGGCCCTCGAAGCCGCCCTGCCGGCCTTCGACGCCACCTTCCGCCTCGGCGCCGAGTCGGGCCGCTTCAAGGCCGAGGGCGGCTCCTATAGTCATCCGTCCCGGCGGCCCTTTGCGGTACTCCGACCCGGCAACCGCTTGGCCAAGGCGGGCGGCGGCATCGTCCTGGAGGCCTGCCTGCCGGGATCGATCCTGGCGGGAAGCAGCCTGCCCGCCATCATCCGGGCCCTCGCCGAATTCGAGGCTGCGGCTGGGGCGGCAGCTGGGTCGGCGGCTGGGGCGGCAGCTGGGTCGGCGGCTGGGGCGGCGGCTGGGGCGGCGGCAGGGGCGGCGGCAGGGATCTCGACAGCAGCCGAGGCGGAGGGGAAGGCCGCGAGTTCCGGCGAGGCGCTCGCCAAAGCCTTGGCCGAGGCTGCCGTGGCGGCCAGGGCCGCGGGGGCGGCGGACGGCGCCCGCCTGGCCTGGGTTTCGGCCTCGCCCGAAACGAGCTGGCGGGAATGGCGCGCGGAAGACGGGAGCTGGGAGCGGCGCGAGGGCTTCCCGCCCTGGCTCGCCGCCGACGCGCCCTGGGTCTTGCGGCTCTGCGCGGCGACCCGGGCAACGGGCTTCCTTGTCGGCTTCGAAGCCTTCCCGGCCCTCGAGTTCGCCCCGGGCGGCGCGAGGCGAGGCGAAGCCGCCTGGGTCCTTCCCCTGGGTTCCGGCCCCGCCTCCGGCCCGGCTCCCGGCGCGGCTCCGGGCCCGGAGGCGACGCGATGAGCGCTCTCGGTCTCGCGATCGCGGAGTGGGGCCTCTGGAAGCGCCGCCATCTCAGGTGGAGCCTTCCCGCCGAGGTCCTCCTCCTCGCCGCCGCCTCCCTGCCCCTGCGCTTCGCGCCCTTCCTCCTCTGCGCCTCCTCGGGCGCCCTGGCCGTCCTCCTCGGCTGGAACCACGGCTTCTGCTGGAAACGCGGTTCCTCCTTCAGCGCCCTCGGCGCGGGCCTGCCCCCCGGCAGGATCGTCGCGGGCAGGCTTCTCGCGGGCCTGGCCGTCTACGGCTTCCACCTCCTCCTGGCCGCGCCGCCCCTCATCCTCGCCCTGTCCTCCGGCGGCCTGTCCGCCGCCCTCCTCGCCGCCTGGGCCGGCCTTTGGCTGGCGGCCTACGCGATGGCCGCCGGCCTCGGCTTCCTGGCCGGCCTCCTCCTCGGGCCGACCGAACATCTCGTCGGCGGCTATGTCCTCGCCGCCTGGTTCCTGCCGGGCCTCTTTCAGCCGCAGGCGCTGCTCCTCAATCCCCTCGTCCAAGCCTGGAGCCTTGCCCGGGGCGGAGGTCCCGGCCGGCCGGTCCTCGGTGCGGCCCTGGAGCTCCTCGTCGCCGCCCTGGCCTTCGCGGCGGCCGGCCTCCTCCTCGCCCGAAACGGCACGGTGAACGATGCGCGGGCCTAGCGGACGCGACGCCCTGCCCCGGCTCCTCCTCCGGACGCGCCGCGCCCTCAACGGCCGAATCGCGCTGGACGCCGCGCTCGGCTTTCTCGCCCCGGCGGCCGCCGCCCTCGCCCTCATCCTCGCGGCCCTCCGCCTCCTCACCGCGCTCGCGCCCGCGGCCCTTCCCGACCGCCTCTTCCTGGCCGCCTGGCTCCTCGCCTCCTCCCTCGCCGCGGCCGCCGGGAGCCTCCTCGCGGCGCGGCGCCGCCTCGGCCAGGCCGACGCGGCCGCTTGGCTCGACGCGGCGCTCCACACCCACGAGCTCTTCTCCGCCGCCCTCGGCTGCCGCGAAGCCGGGCCGCGACGCGAGGCCGCGACGCAAGCCGAGTCCGCACAACGTCCCGAGTCCGCACAACGTCCCGAGTCCGCGCCGCAAGCCGAAGCCGCGGCGCCGGAGACCTTCGCGGGCCTCGTCCTCGCGCGGGCAACGCGCCTTGCCGAGGAGACCGAGGCCGCGCGGCCGAGGCTACGTCCGAAACCCGGGTCGCGGCGCCTCGGGCGGCGCGCCGCCCTGGCCTGCCTCTCCTGCCTGGCCGGGGCCGCCCTTCTCGCCTTCGCCGGCCCCGGCTCGCGGCGGTTCGCGATGACGGCCGCGCTCCGCGGCAGCCTCGGCTCCTTCGCGACCGGAAGCCCCTCAGGCGGCGCGCGCGGGACTGAAGCCGGCTCGCCGACGGCCCTGGCCAGGGCCCTCTTCCCCGACGACCGCGCCCTGGGCGAGCGCGCCGAATCGGCGCTCCGCGCCGGACGCCTCGACGAGTTCCGCGGCCTCCTCCGCCGGGCCGAGGCCGAGCTCGACGAGAAACTCGAACGAGCGGCCGGCAAGGCGGAGCGCTCCCGGCTCGGCCGCGAACGCGACCGGCTTGCCGCCGCCTCAGGCGGCCTTGGCGGCGCTACGTCGGGCGGGCTCGGCGCCGCCCGCGCGGCCTCGGGAGCCCTGCCCGACCGGCTGCCCGACGGCGAGGGGGATCGCAATGCGGAAGCCCGGGGCCGCTCCGGCGGCGATCGCGGCGGCGATCGCGCCGACGACGCCCCCTACTCCGGCCGGAAGCACAAGCCCGGGTCCGGCGCCGAGGACGCGCAACCCGGACCCGATCCGCGGGACTCGGCGCCGGGGCGCTCGGGACCCGAGGGCGGCGGGCCC
>JAEUJG010000497.1 GCA_016794765.1 Spirochaetaceae bacterium
TCCCCTTGGTCGTCGTCGCGATCGACGGCGGCTGGCAGGTCTACGGTCTGCGCCAGGTCCTGAAGCGGCTCAAGGGCGTCACCTACCGGGTCCGCGTCGCCGCCGTCCTCCCCGCCCCGCAGGGCAAGCAGGAAGTGATCGCCGCAGCGGCGGAAAGCCGGCGCATCATCGCCGAAGCCTTGGAAGAGATGCGAAGCTCCTAGCCGCGTTCCGTCGGCTCCGGGCCCGGGCGCGCCCTTCGGTCCCCTGCCGCGCGCCGATAAAAAGCAAGCAGCCCCGCTTTCCTGCCGATCCCAAGACCGGAAGGAAGGCGGGGCTGCCTTTTTGGGCTCTCGCCGTATTTCAGATGAAGTCGCTGGGACGGCGCTCGGTCCGCTTGCACTTCTCGCACTCGGCGAGGTTGCGGATCTTGCCATTCTCCAGGAGGGTCTTCATCTTGATCTCGCCGCCGCAGGTGCAGAAAAAGCGCTGCGTCGTGCTGGACGTACGAGAGTTCTTGGAAACTGCTGCCATGAATGACTCCTTCTCCTTTGCGAGGATACCTGAACGGCGCTTCCCTGTCAACCGCGCGGGCGGGAGCAAAAAAGTGCTCCCGGGGGAAAGGAGGAATACCCCGGGAGCGAAGCCACAATAAGGAGGAATCGAAGAAGGCGTGTCGTCCCGCGCCTCATCACATGGTAAACAAGCCCGAATCGAAAAGGTTACCGCCGTTTCGGCGTTTTTTTCCCCGAGGGCTGGCGGCGGCGAAGCGGGAGGATCAGCTCCGCCGCGAAGGCGGAAAGCGTCTCGATAAGCGCCTTGAGCCGCGGGGCGCGCGGCTTGCCGAAACGTTCCCCGTAGTCCTTGGCCGCGTCGGCGACGGAGAACCCGAGGCCGTATTTGCGCTTGAGCTCGTCCCAGTGTTTTACGATGTAGACGTAGAGGTCGGAGACGGTTCGGCCGGGGAAGCGGTAGAGGAGGTTCAGCTCCTCTATGACCGCGGCGATCGGTTGGTAGACGTTCTCGAACCAGGAATAGAGCGCCTCGCCGAAGGGGATTTCCGCCGAACGGGCCTGGTTGACATAGTATTTGTGGACCAGAACGTGCTCGAGGATCACGTCATAGCGTCCGGGGCTCGTGAAATCGAGGTCCTCGTAGCCGGTGTGTTTCCCGAAGTCGGTCCTTTCGTAGAAGCTGCGCTTTTCGTAGGCGAGCACCTCGCGCTTCAGATCCTCCAGGGTCATGCCGGGCGTCAGGCGGAGCTCCGCGTCCAGGCTCGAAACCTCGGCGTCGATGGCCGCCTGGCCGCGGAGCTTGGCGACGGAGACCCGGTGGTTGCCGTCGCGGACGAAGTAGACGCCCCCGATCTCGTAGAGGCGCACGGGGGGCAAGGGCACGTCGGTGTAGTGGGCCAGGTCGACCCGGACCCAGCGGGAGCGGAGGTGGTCGGAGCGGGGCAGGAAATGCCGGTTGAAATCCCGGTAACGTCCCTCGCTGCCGACGATGAGCTCGAGCGGCACCGCCTTGAGGC
>JAEUJG010000502.1 GCA_016794765.1 Spirochaetaceae bacterium
CGAGGCGGAAATCGCGCCCCAGCTCGCGAAGGTCCAGGCGGAAATGGCGAAGGCGGGAAAGACGGCGCGACTCCTCAACAAGGCCGGCGTGCTCTACGCGGGCTACGGGCTCTGGGACCGGGCGGAAGGCTATTTCACCGACGCGGCGTCGAAAGAGGACTTCGCTCCGGCCATCGTCAACCTCGGCAACCTGGCCCTCCTGCGCGGGGAGAGCGCCGAGGCGGCCGCGTTGTTCGCCCGCGCCCTCAAGAAGGCGCCCGGCGACGCCAAGGCCCTCTTGGCGGCGGCGCGCGCGGAGCACGCCCTGGAGAACTACGGTTCGGCGCGGGGCTACTACGACCGGCTCAAAAAGGCCGACCCGGGTCTCGCGGCCCAGTATAACTACCTGGAGCTCCGCGGGGAGGACGCGAAGCGCGCCGCCGACGCGGGCGAGGCGATGAGGAGGGTGCCATGGTCCGAATGAAATCCCGAAGGAAGGCGGCGGCCCGGTTCGTCCACGCCGCCGCGGCTGCGGCCATCATCGCGATCGCGGGGCTCGGCTTCGCGGGCTTGCTGCCCTCCTGCGACGAGCTGCCGCTCAAGCTCGAGGCGAAGCGGCTCGTGGAGGAGGCGGCGGGGGGTGGGGGCGGCATCGTCTGGAGCATCGAGACGGTCATAAACTCTGGAGATGTCGGACAAAGCGCTTCGATCAGCCTTTTCGGCAATAATCCGAGGATTGTCGGCTGGGATGTCGGAAGCAGACAAGTGAAATTCGTCAAGTCGAACGCCGGTGTTTGGAGCAGCCCTGAATCGGCTAAATACAGCAACCAGGGCAAATGCGTGTTGAAAATGCTGGCGAGCACGGACACCCCTATGCTCGCCGTTTCGGACGGCGCTTCGGATGAGTTTTATTTGGTGAGCAACAACGGTTCCGGATGGACCAACGTGTTTCAGGGCACGCGCTCAAGCATGGTTTCCATCGGTCTGGCGATGAACGGGGACCTGACATGGCCCGCTTTCATCAGGTCCGGCGCGGTTCGCGAGGCGTGGTATGTGCTTTCCGGAACGGAAACGCTAATCGATGACGTGAATATCGGTGTCTGTATCGCCATTGAATATGCCGATGAAAGGCCCCATGTCGTCTACGGCAGCGGGACTGACATCGTTTATCGGCGATGGGTAGGTTCGTGGAGCAGGTCGGTCGTCACCACAGGTCCCGGACAGTTCATGCAAGATTGCGATTTTGCGGTTCTCGGCGCGGGAACCATCATCGAGCTCTGTTATGTAGACGGCAACCTGGCCAAGCTTGTCTATTCCGTCTCAACCAACGGGGGGACGACCTGGACCGAGACCACCGTCGCCGCGAACAACTGCGGCTCCTGCAGCCTCGGTCTGGGACCCGCCGGTGTTCCATGCATCGCATACTTCGAAACCTTGAACCGGAATTTGATGTTCGCATACAAGACGACCGACGGAGTCTGGAAAACCGAAACGGTGGATGCAGAGGGCGACGTGGGATACGACGCGTCCATCGCCGTTGACGGCAACGCTCGAATCCACATCGCCTACTACGACACGACCAACGGCGACCTCAAGTACGCGACGAGGTCCACGCCCTGGTGACTTGAACCTTTTCCCGCAAGCTTCGGCGGCGCGGACCCCGGCCGGACTCGGGCCCGCGCCCTTCGCCTCAGCCCCCGAGCTTCCTTTTCGCCGCGAGCCTTAGCTTCCGGTACTCCATGATCGGGCGGTCGCCGGGGAAGAGGAGCTCGCCGGCGCCGGTGCCGTCGCCCCTGGGAAGCTGGCTGTTGACGATCCGGCGGTCCTGGTGGGCCACGACGAGGTTGAAGCGGTTGGCGAGGGCGAAGACGAGGCTCCGGAGGACCGGGATCCTGAGGAAGGACTGGTAGAAGCGGAGGTAGAGCAGGGTCTTCGTCTCGTCCACGGGCACGAAGGCGCCGACGACGCGGACCTTCGCGGAGATGTAGTTCTGCCAGAGGTTCGGGAAGCGGAATTCGAGCTTGTAGTCGCGGCTCGGGTCGGGAGCGGGAACCTCTTCCGTCGAGCGGCGCGGGCGTCCGTCGTCCTCGCGGTTGTAGACGAAGACGAAGAAGCCCTCCTCGGTCTTGAGGATGCCGGGTCCGTCGACGACGGTGCGCATGCCCCGGCCGATGGTGTTGTGGTGGACGAAGGGCAGGTGGGCCTGGTCGAGCTGGTTATCGATGACTCGGCTGTAGTGGTTGTCCCAGGGGTCGATGGTCGTCGAATAGGCGAGTTCGGGGCCGATGTCGTCGAAGAAGCCGGGCGGGGACGGCGGCGCCGGAGCGGCGACGGCGCCCCCGGCCTGGGGTTCCTCCCAGTAGATCCAGATGAAGCCCTTGTCTTCGTGGACGGGATAGCTCCTGAGGCGGAAGCCTTCGGGCACCGGCGCGGCGCGGCCGTTGGCCGGCACGAGGACGCAACGGCCTGAGGGATCGTACTCGAGGCCGTGGAAGGGGCATTGGACGCGGCCGTCCACGAGCTTGCCGAGGGCGAGGGAGGCGCCGCGATGCGCGCACTTGTCGAGATGGCAACGCGCCTTGCCGTCCGCGTCGCGCCAGAACAGGAGCCGCTCGCCGAGCCGGATCGCGCCGAGGGGCCGATCGCGGAGTTCCTTCGAGTCGAGCACGACGTACCACTGGTTTCGTATCATTGCCGCCACCCTTTCCGCCGCTGCCTTCGCCGCGGCCCGCCTCAGTATCGCGTCGTTCGCGCGGCGGCGCAAGGGAAAGTACCGCTCGTCTTGTAGAAAAGACCGAGCGCCGGTCGGGGCGCCTCCCCGCCGGCCGCGGCGATCCCCAGCGCGCATTCCGCGACCGAGACCTCGAGGCGCAGGCTCGCCGCGGCGGGGAGGGGCAGCTCGAGGCCGAGCTCCGCCTTGGCGAGCGGCGGCCCGGCGAAACAGCCCGCCCGGGCCAGCGTGAAGTCCAGGCCGAGGGCGGCTTCGAGTCTCGGCGGAGGCGCCGGGGGCGCCGGAGTCGCGGCGCCAAGGTCCCGGCCGGGGCTCCGGCCGGGGCTCACGCCGGAAGCGGCCAAGGCAAGGCGCGCGGATAAGGCGGTGGCCGCGTCAGCGGCGAGGGGCAAGTCCGCCTCGAGGTCCAGGCGCCGCGTGATCCGTACCGAGGCCCCGGGCGCGCCGTCCTTCGCGGATCCGCCCGCGACCGATCCCGCCCCTTCGCCGAGGGAAAGACGCAGGGCGGCCGCGCCGGCACGGCCGCCGTCGGCGCGCGGCTCGCCGTGGAGGGCGGCGCCGCATTCCAGGAAGGCGGCGCGGGAGCCGACGGGAAGGCGGAGCATGGCGCCGAGGGAGCCGCCGAGGTTCGGACAAGGCGCGCGCCCGGCGGAGGCGGCACCCGCCGGGGGAGCGCCGAGGGCGGCGAAACGCGCGCTCGCGGCGAATCGGGCGCTCCTCCGCAGGAAGAGGGAAAGGTCGAGCCCGCAGCCGAGGAGTTTCGCGGCCTTGCCGCCGTCGAGGCCGCGAAAGGCGCGCGCGGCGGCTCCGGCGAAGGCGGCGAGGCCGAAACCGTCCTGGCGGCACTCGGCCTCGACGCGGGCGGCCAGGCCCGGGCCTTCGAGGGCGCCGAAGGAGCCGGCCAGGCCGATGGCGCCGCGGGCCCGCAAGCCCGGGCCGGCGCTTTCCCGCTCCGCGGTGATCGAACCGAGGGCGAGCCGGGAAGACGGCGATTCCGGCGGTTCGGGCCGCCAACCGTCGCCGGCCTCCCTACCCTTCCGCGAGGCGACGGCGCCGACGAGGCGCAGGCTCCCGCCGCGGAAGGCCGCCTTGAGGGCCAGTCCCGCCGCAGCGTCGAGGGCGCCCGCCGGCGTGGGGGCCTCGAGACGAGCGGGCGCCTGGGCCCCTTCCGCCGCCCCGGCCCCCGCCTCGGCCCCCGCCCCGGCGGCGGACGCCAAGGTCGGGCCGGGGCGCGCGAGAAGCCAGCCGCCCTCGAGCCCGTCGGCGAGGGCGAAGGCCTGCACGTCGGGGCCGCCCAGACCGAAAACGCCGCGCCCCGTTTCAAGGCTCCGATCGAGGCGGAGGAGCCCGGCTCCCTCTCCGCCGGAACCGAAGAGGCCCAAGCCCGTGGCGGTTGGGTCATCGAGGAAGCGCAGGGGGCCCGAAACGGAACCCGGGCCGCAGAGGAAGCCCGGCCCCTCCAAGGCGGCGCGGAGCCTGGCGCCGTTCGCCGTGGATTCAAGGGCAAGGCGGCCGCAGATGCCCCCATCAGCCTGATCGGCTACTCCGAAGGCTAGCCTGAGATCGAGCTCCCGTCCCCCGAGGAGGGCCGAGACTTCGAAGCGCCCGGGATCGGCGGGGGAACCGGAAGTCCTCGCCGCCGACGCCGGGCTGTCCTCCGCGCGCGTAAACGCGAGGAGGAGCCCGCCCGCCGCGAGCGCGCCAAGAAAGCGAAACCATGGCTTCATGGGGGAAACACGTCCACGCGGGGGCGTTTCCGATTGAAGACCCGCGGCAAATAGCGCTGCTGTGGCTTGACCGTGGCCCGGCTACATATTATTTTTTATATATAAGCATGGAGGAGAGAAGCATGTCCGTCACCATCTACACCACGCCGAGTTGTTCCTACTGCCGCATCGCCAAGGACTACCTCCGCAAGAAAGGCGTGAGCTTTACGGAATACAATGTGGCCGCCGACCCCAGGCGGGCCGACGAGATGGTGCGCAAAACCGGCCAGATGGGGGTCCCGGTCCTCGACGTGAACGGCCGCATCATCCTGGGCTTCAACGAGGCCGCCATCGAAAGCGCCCTCCGCCGCTAGCCGCCCGCGGACGATCCGCAGGGCGGGCCCGCGCCGCCGGCCCGCGCGATCCTCGCTTGCCATCGCCGCCGCGCCCGGCCTATGATTGTCGCCTGGCCTTAGGGCGCCGGCCGCTCCTTCCGGACATCCGCGCGCGAAAGGAGGCCGCCGCGGAGGAACGATGAATCAGGACAGGGTCAAGGAGCTCCTCCTCGACACGGCCGACGCCCAAACGGAATTCTCGGTCGTCTTCTCGGGCAAGGAGAGCTCCGTCGCGAACGGCCTCTACAAGCCGCAGAGCCGCGAGATACTCATCCACAACCGGAACTTCGAATCCGACGACCAGCTCATGTACACGGCCCTCCACGAGTACGCCCACCACCTCCACTGCGAGCGCAAGGGCTTCGTCGTCTCGGGCCGGGCGCACACGAACGAGTTCTGGGGCATCTTCCACGAGCTCCTCCTCGCGGCGGAGGCGAAGGGCCACTACCGCAACCTCTTCGACACCGAGGCGGAGTTCGTGGACCTGACGCGCCGCATCAAGGAGAGCTGCATCTCCGAGAACGGCCGCATCATGATCGAGTTCGGCAAGCTGATGATCGAGGCCCAGGCGCTCTGCGAGCGCCACAAGACCCGCTTCGAGGACTACGTGGACCGCGCCCTCGGCGTGCCCCGGACCACGGCGGGAGCGGCCGCGCGCGCCGCCGCCTATCGCGTGGATCCCTCCATCGGCTGGGACGGCCTCAAGATGGCGGCCGGCTACCGCGACCCGGAGATCCGCGCCG
>JAEUJG010000527.1 GCA_016794765.1 Spirochaetaceae bacterium
CTCGAGGGCGGCGGCCAGGCGCAGGCCGCGGAGGTCGAGCTCGAAGGAGGCGGTGGTTCGTCCGCCCTCGCCGCGCGGCGCGAGTTCCACCGCGACCGTCGGCCGGGCTTGGGCCGCCTCGGGCACGAGTTCCAGGCTCGCCTCGGGCAGGGTGAGCCGCAGGGACTCGGTCTCCACGAGCCAGTAGCCCTTCTTGGCCTTGCGGAGCACCTTGCCCCGTTTCCTGCCGGGAAGCACCACGACGTCGGCGCCCTCCGCGAAGGAGAGCGGCGCGGGCCGCTTGGCGACCCGGCCCTTGGCGCCCGAGGCGGCCGCCGCCTCGATTTCGGCCAACGCGGCCTTTTCGCGCGCGAGCTCCGCCGCGACGGCGGCTTCCGCCGCGGCGTCCAGCCGCGCGCCCTCGAGCCTTTGGCCCTCCCCCTCGACCGCCGCGGCGAGGCCGGCGAGGAAGTCCTTGACCGCGCGGGTCTTGTCGGCTCCCAGCGCCCCCTCGCCCTCGCGGATCTCGCGCACGAGGTTCTCGAGGGTCTTGCGGCTCTCGCCGAGGAGGCGCCGCAGCTCGCCGACGCCCTGCTCGCGGAGCTCGAGCTCGCGTTGCCTGAGCTTGAGCCGCGCGAGGTCGGCCTTGCGCTGCTCCTCGCGGGCGTCCCGGAGCCGGGCCCGGCGCTCCGTCTCGAGGTCCTCGAGCTTGCGGTGCTTCTCGGTGAGGCCCTTGATGAGCTCGGAGACGTCGGCGCGTTCCTCGTCGAGGTAGCGCCGCGCGCCGGCGATGATCTCCGGCCGGAGGCCGTGCTGGGAGGCCACCTCGAGGGCGCGGCTCTCGCCCGGGACGCCCATGAGGACGCGGTAGGTCGGCTGGAGGCTCGCGGCGTCGAAGTCCATGGAGGCGTTGAGGCAGCCGGGGCGCGTGTAGCCGTAGTTCTTGAGGATGCCGTGGTGGGTGGTGAGGACGATGAGCGACCCGCGCTCGATGAACCAGTCGAGGAGTCCCATCGCGACGGCGCAGCCCTCCTCGGGGTCGGTGCCGGAGCCGAGCTCGTCGAGGAGGACGAGGCTCCGCGGCCCCGCCTCGTCGGCGACGCGGCCGATGACCCGCATGTGGCCCGAGAAGGTGGAGAGCGACTGGTCGATGGACTGCTCGTCGCCGATGTCGGCGTAGACCGCGTCGAAGACGGAAAAGCCCGACTCAGAGGCCGCGGGCACGCCGAGCCCGAACTGGTTCATGAGGGCGAGGAGGCCGATGGTCTTGAGCGTCACCGTCTTGCCGCCCGTGTTCGGGCCCGTGACGATGAGCGTGCCGGTGCCTTCGGGAAGCTCCACGTCGATGGGCACGGCGCGCCGGCCGAGGAGGGGATGGCGGGCCTTCCGGATCGTGAAGCCCGAGGCCAGGTCGCGCGCGAGGACGAGGCCGCCGAGGCGCGCGTGGCGGGCGCGGGCGTAGATCCCGTCGAGCCCCGCCATCACGCGGCGGGCGTCGCGCAGGGCCGGATGCTGCCCGCCGAGGCGCTCGGTCGCCTCGCGGAGGACGCGCTGGAGCTCCTGCCGGTAGCGGGCCTCCTCCTGGACGAGCTCGTTGTTCTTCTGGACGAGGTCCTCCGGCTCGACGAAGACCGTCTGGCCCGAGGAGGAGACCTCGTGGACTATGCCCTTGACGCGGCCCCGGAAATTGGCGCGGATCGCGAGGACGGTGCGGCCGTCGCGGATCGTGGGCGCGTCCGACTGGAGCATCGCCCGGACCTCGGGATTCTTGAAGTAGGAATCGGTGATCGCGGAGATGTCGCGATGCGCGCGCGCGATGCGGTCCCTCGCCTCGCGGAGCTCGGGGAGGTCGCGGAGGGTGCCGTCCTTGTTGACGATCCTCCACGCGACCCGCGTA
>JAEUJG010000580.1 GCA_016794765.1 Spirochaetaceae bacterium
GAATCAAGCGGGGCCTCCGCGACGTCGAGGACGACCGGGCTTTCCCGCCAGGTCTCGCGGAAGCCCAGGGAGGACAGGAAGGCGGCACCCTGCGGATGGATCGAATACGAGTCGGCGCAGAGCCAGACGGGGCGCAAGGCCAGCGCCGCGTCGCGGAGGGGGGCGAATAGACCGGAGCCGAGGCCCCGGCCGCGACAGCCCTCGCGCACCGCAACTTCCACCATCAAGGTCGCCTTTCCGTTGTAGGGCGAGCCCTGGACAGAGGAGGAAAAGCCCACGACGCCCTCGTCGCCTTCGGCCACCCAGCGCCGACAAAACTTGCCGGGGGCCCGGTTGCGGTCGATCTCCTTCTGCGCCGCCACGGTCCGAGCCCTTTCCGGCCAGGCTATTCCCTGGTCGTTGCGTATGTCCACGATGGCGGCGTAGTCGCGATCCTCGGCCTCTCGTATCCGCATGGTCCCTCCCCGACGATGCCTTCATTCTACGCCCGGCTGGCCCCGGCGGACAGGGAGAATTCGGCTGTAATCGTCGCCGCTCAGCCGACGATCACCGGCATGCGGCCCTTCCACTCCTCCCACGACCGAGGCTCCAGGGCGAGCCTCGCGAGGAAGGACGCCACGTTGGCCATGGCCGTCCGGTCGGGTTTGGCCAGGCTGCTCACGATGCCTTCGTGCAGGGCGTAGTCGCCTCCGGCGCCTTCGACGAGCGTGTCGGGCCGGACGACCACCCACTGCAGCCCGGGATCATCGGCGGCGATCCGCGTCCGGAGGAAGTCGGCCGCCCGCTGGTTGTCGGCGGCGGGAGGCACGAGGGCGCGAATCACCCACAGCCGGGCCTTCTCGAAAGCGCCGCGGCGCGCATCGACCCCGCCGGGCGCGTTGACCGAAACACTGCTCATGAGCGCGAACCTGACCGGCTGGGCCGGCCCGAGCGCCTTGATCGCGTCGCAAAGCCGCGCGACCGTCCGGGTCACGAGATTCCGCGGTGGGCCGAAGACGCCCCGCAGGCTGATGGTGTGGCCGAGGCAGGAGACCACCGCGCCACAACCGCGCGCCAAATCCCGCAAGGCTTCGTCCGGAAGCGAGGTCAGGTCGACCTCGATCACGGCGAGCCGGGGATGGCCGACGAGATCCCGGGGCAGGCGGGAGGCCGAGCGCACCGGCGCGCGAACCTCGGCCCCCTCCTCCAGAAGCCGCCGCAGGAGCAATCGGCCGGTGCGCCCCGTGGCGCCCAGCACCAGGACCGTCATCCGCGCCGGCGGGGCCGCGCCGCCGGCCTTTTCAGGATCCATCATGTTCATGATTCTCCCTCCTCGTACCGGAAGACTTCGTCGAGGCCGACGCCGAAGACCTTGGCGATCCGGAAGGCCATCTCCAGGGACGGCGAGTAGCGTCCCTGCTCCACCGCTATGATGGTCTGCCGCGTAACCTGCACGCGGTCGGCGAGCTCCGCCTGGGTCATCTCGCCCGCGGCGAAGCGAAGCGCCCGGATCCGGTTGGTGACGCGCATCGCCTTGTCCACGGCTAGAAGCCCCGCCGGTAGGCGACGAGCTTGACCGCGGAGGCGACGAGCCCGCCGAGCATGAAGGTCAGGAAGAGCGCGTTCGCGATCCAGAACTGGTCGAAACGGAGCATGGCGAGTGCGAGGACGCCGAGCGCGCCGGCGGACATGACATAGTAGCCGACGAGTTCGCCCCGGCGGTCGATGTGGATGTCCCGCTCGTCCCGGCGGTCGATGTCCTTGGCCGAGCCGGGTTCGGCGATCTCGGCGCCGACGGCGGCGCTGATCGACATGAGGATGTTTCCGACGATGGCCAGGACGATCACCGCGCCGATGGCGACGAGCAAGGGCATCTGGTAGGCGATGGCCTCCACCGGCCCGCTCCCCATCCGCCCCGCGATGAAGATCGTGTAGCCTCCGGCGACCAGAGCGGTCACCACCGCGCTCACCCAGGTGGTTTTTTCTTCGTAGCTCATGGAATCCTCCCTCGTGTCAAACATCCTTTACATTCATAATGTAAACCCATCCATACACAATGTCAAGTATGTTTTACACAAAAGCCGACTGACCGGCATTTGAGCGTGGAGGCCAGCTCCTTCCGAAGCCGCCCGACGAAACAAAGGCCCCCGAAGGATCGGGGGCGGGTGCCGGGGCGACAGGGAAACGGGCCGCAATTTGAGTAATTCCACCCTATCAGCCGTCAAACCGGAGATGGTTTTCCCTTCAAGCCGAACCCGCCATTCGCTATCTTTAAGCCATGGCCCAACTTCGCATCGGAACCTGCTCCTGGAAGTATCCTTCCTGGGCAGGCCTCGTCTACTCGTCCCGGGAACCCGTGAACTACCTCGCGGAATACGCGGCCAAGTACGACAGCGTCGAGGTGGACCAGTGGTTCTGGTCGCTCGGGAAACGCGGCGTCGCCCTTCCCCGCCGGGAGACCGTGGCGGAATACGACGCGGCCACGCCGCCCGGCTTCCGCTTCGCCGTGAAGTGCCCCGACGCGCTCACCCTCAGCCACTTCCGCGGCGGCAAGGGAGCGGCCTTGCAGCCGA
>JAEUJG010000616.1 GCA_016794765.1 Spirochaetaceae bacterium
GACGCGGCGGTCGCGGAGGACCGTCGGGATGTCGAGCTCGTCCGCGTCCTCGTTGCGGCCGAGGAGGTACTGCTTGGTCTTGTTCGCGGAGCTCTCGGTTATGCGCTTCCACTCGTCGGCGGAGAGGTAGTCCTCGAGGCCGCGGCGCGCGGCGTCGCGGGCGCCGCCGAGGGTCGCGGAGGCCGAGGCGGCGCTCCTGAGGCCGCGGTTGAAGCCCGTCGCGATGACGGTGACGCGGACCTCGTCCCCGAGGGCCGGATCGGTGACGATGCCCGGGATGACGAGGGCTTCGGGATCGGCGGTCTCCGTGATGAGGTTGACGATCTCCTCGTATTCGGTGAGCGCGAGATCCTCGCCGCCGGTGACGTTGACGAGGATGTTGCGGGCGCCTTCGATGCGGGCGTCCTCGAGGAGGGGATTGTTGACGGCCTTGCCGGCGGCCTCGACCGCGCGGTTGTCGCCGGAGGCGCCGCCGATGCCCATGATCGCGTCGCCCATGCCCTGCATGACGGTGCGGACGTCGGCGAAGTCGATGTTGATCTCGCCGGGGACGGTGATGAGGTCGGAGATTCCCTGGACGCCCTGGCGGAGGACGTCGTCGGCGAGCTGGAAGGCCTGCTTGATGGGCGTGCGGCGCTCGACGACGCGGAGGAGGTGCTGGTTGGGGATCACGATGAGGGTGTCCACGGCCTGGCGGAGCTTCTCGATGCCCTCTTCGGCGAGGCGGGCCTTGACGCGGCCCTCGAAGTCGAAGGGTTTGGTGACGACACCGACCGTCAGGGCGCCGAGGTCGCGGGCGACCTGGGCGATGACGGGAGCGGAGCCCGTGCCCGTGCCGCCGCCCATGCCCGCGGTGACGAAGACCATGTCGGCGCCCTTCAGGGCCTGGGCGATCGCGTCGCGGTCCTCGAGGGCTGCCTTCTCGCCGACCTCGGGCTTGCCGCCCGCGCCGAGCCCGTGGGTAACCTTGGCGCCGAGGCCGAGCTTCACCTCGGCCTGCGAAAGCTTGAGCGCCTGGAGATCCGTGTTGGCGACGATGAACTGGACGTTCTTGAGGCCCGCCGCGATCATGCGGTTGACCGCGTTGGAACCGCCGCCGCCCGCGCCGATGACCTTGATGACGGTCGGACTCAGGTCCGACGAGCGATCGTCCACCATTTCTATATTCATGATCCCCTCCCCTTTTGCGGCTGTCGCCCATGACGGGTACGTCCGGAAAGCCGTCCCCACGGCTCCGAACGCCACTTTTCCCGTATCTAGAAAAATCCCTTCTTGATGATGTCCACCAGCTTGCCGAAGTCGAGGCCCTTCGGCTTCTCGGCGCTCCGCGAGGCTTCGGCCCGGCGCTCGGGCTTGATGGTCTCCGCGCCGAGGAGGACGAGGCCGACGCCGGTCGCGTAGACCGGGCTCCGGTACTCCTCGACGAGGCCGCCGACCGTGATCGGATTGCCGACGCGGACGGGCATCTCGAAGATCTCCGTGGCGAGTTCCGCCACGCCCTGCATGAGGGCCCCGCCGCCCGTAAGGACGACGCCGCCCTTGATGTGGCGCCAGTGTCCCATCTTCTCCACCCGCTCGCGCGCCATGCGGAGGATCTCCTCCATGCGCGGCTGCACGATGGTGCAGAGCTTGCGCCGCGAGGTCTCCGCTGGAGCCCTGCCGCCGACGCCGGGCACGACGACGGTCTCTTCCGGATCGACGCCGGCGAGCCAGGCGGAGGCGGACTCGCGCTTCAGGCGCTCGGCCGCGTCCATCGGCACGGACAGCATGATCGAGAGGTCGTTCGTGACCTGGGAGCCGCCGACCGGGATGACGCTCGTGAAGTAGGGCGCGCCGTCCGAGTAGACGAGGAGATCGGTGGTCCCCGCCCCGAGGTCGAGGAGGAGGCAGCCGAGTTCCTTCTCGTCCGCGGTCAGGGTGGCCCGCGCCGCGGCGAGGCTCTGGAGGACGAGGGTCTCGGCCTTGAAGCCGGCCCGGTTCACGCACTTGACGAGGTTCTGCGCGGTGGTGACGGAGCCCGTGATGATGTGGACCTCCGCCTCCAGCCGGACGCCGATCATGTCGATGGGATTCCGGATGCCCTTCTGGTCGTCGACGATGTAGCTCTGCGGGATGACGTGGATCACCTGGCGGTCCATCGGGATGACGACGGCGCGGGCCGCCTCGAGCACCCGGTCGATGTCGACCTGGGCTATCTCGCGGCCCTTCCCGGTGACGGCGACGACGCCGCGCGAGTTGATGCCCTCGATGTTCGCGCCGGCCACGCCGACGAAGCATTCCTTGACCTCGCGGCCGGACATGAGCTCCGCGGCCTCGATGGCCGCCGCGACGGAGCCGAGGGTCGCCTCGATGTTGACGACGACGCCGCGGCGCAGTCCCGTCGAGGGAGCCGTGCCGACGCCGGTGATCTCGAGGACGCCGTTCTCGTTATATTCCCCGATGACCGCCCGGGTCTGGGCGGTCCCGACATCGAGGCCTACGATGAGGTTGTCAGTCAGACTGTCCCTCCTTGGTACGGTACACGACGGTGCCCCTTCTGAAGTCGATCTCTTCGAGGCCGTCCGCGAGGCCGCGGGAACCGAGCACGTCGAGGACGAGTATGATAGAGCGGAGCGTCGCCTCGTTCAAGACGGCGCCGGTCCGTACCGGGACGCGGTGATGGAGGGGGTAGAGGACGAGCTCGGGATCGCCGAAGCGGGGCTTCACGATCCTGATTTCGGAGAAGGCAGCGAGGAGGGCCGGCGCCGAGGCCTCGAGTTCGCCGAGGGAGGCGAGGAGGGGCACGAGGTTCGCGGGGAGCCTGGCGCCCGCGAAGAAGCCTTCGAAGCGGAGGCCGGAAACGATGGGCAACTCCGAAGTCCTGACGGGCTTGGACGTGGACGGGGCCGCGCCGGCGGGGGTCGCCGAGGCCGCGGCGCTTGCCGCGGCCGCGCCCGCCTCGTACTCCAAGGCGAAGGCGAAGGCGACGCCCTCGGCGTCGAGGAGGACGCTCTCCAGGCGGCCGTTCCGCTCGGCGAGGACGGCGGCGACGGGAACGCGCTCCGCAAGCTCGATGCGGAGGCCGTTCGGGAAGATCCGGCGGACGCGGGCCTCGGCCACGCGCGGCGAAGCGAGGAGGGCCGAACGGACGCGGGCCGGATCGAGCGAGAAGAGGTATTCGGTGCCGTGGATGAGGGCGGCGTCGAGGACCTCGCGCTGGCTCATCGCGGTCGCCCCGGAAATTTCATAGCGGGTCACGCGGAGGGCGGGGGGAAGGAGGATGAAGGCCGCCGCCGAGAGGAGGGCGGCGCCCGCCATCGCGAGGAGAATGCCGAGGCCGCGCTCGAGGGCGCCGCGGCTTTCCGCCCTGGAAGGGGCGCGGCGGGCGGCCTCCGGCCGCGCTTCCGCCTGGGGCCGGTACTCCCGGCGGGAAATCCGAGGGGGCTCGGGGCGGGCCGCCGCCCGGGGGCGGCTCCTCCGCGGGGAGGGAATCCCGCCGCGGGGGTGGATTTCGGGGCGGAAGCCGCCGATCGCGTACTCAGACATCGCCGCCCCCTTCGGATCCCGCGGAGCGGGAGACGTTCACGATGAGGCCGACGGCTCCGGCGGTCGCCCATAGGGAGGAACCGCCGGCGGAGAAGAAGGGCAAGGCGATGCCGGTGGCGGGCAGGGACCCCGAGGCGACGGCCACGTTGACGAGGACCTCGAGGAGGAGGAGGGCCGCGAGGCCGAAGCCGAGGTAGGAACGGAAACCGTCCTCTTCGGCGAAGGCGTTGCGGAAGGCCCTCCAGGCGAAGAAGACCCAGAGCGCGAAGAAGCCGAGGACGCCGACGAAGCCCGTCTCCTCGGCCCAGGAGGCGAAGACGAAATCCGACTGCACCTCGGGAATGCCCCCGAGCTTGCGCGTGCCGAGCCCGAGGCCCTTGCCGAAGAAGCCGCCGGAGGAAATCGCCCGGATGGAACCGAGGACCTGGTAGCCCTGGCCGTGGGGTTCGTAGGCCGGGAAAAAGAAGGCGAGCATGCGCTTCAGCCGGAAATCGCTCGTCAGGATCACGAGGGCGCCCAGGGGCAGGCCGACGGTGGCGATGCCGAGGAAAAAGCCCATCGGCGCGCAGGCGATCCAGAACATCGCGGCGGCGGCGAAGGCGGCGATGGCCGCGGTGGAAAAATCGTTCTGGAGGTAGATGACGAGGCAGGCCAGGCCGACGAGGAGGAAGGGCGCGACCAGGACGCTCGTGCGGTGGTCGACCATTTCGCGGCGCTTGTCGAGGACGTGGGCGAGATAAAAAACCGAGATGGGCTTCCAGAATTCCGAGGGTTGGAGGGTCGTGATCCTGAGGTCGATCCAGCGCGAGGCGCCGTTGCGGTTCGCGCCGAAGCCCGGAAGGAGGGGCAGGAAGAGGGAGGCGAGGCCGAGAAGGGTGAGGAGGGTGACCCGATCACGGAGTTCCTCGAGCGGAACCATGGCCGCAGCCCAGAAGATGGCGAGGGCGGGGGCGTAGAAGACGAGCTGGCGGAGCGCGAAGTAGTACGGCTCCTTGCCGAGGGATAGGGCGTAGCCCGCGGAGGCCGACCAAAGCGCGGCGAGCCCCGTCCCCGCGAGGAGGAAGAGGCTTGCGAGGAGGGCGCTGTCCCAGGCGCGCCCCCGCGCCATGGGTTCGACGGCGAATCCGCTCGGCATTTTTATTGCTTCCTCATTGTATTTTCAGGGTCGAGAGGGCGATGATCGCGAAGATGCCCCCGAGAATCCAGAACCGCATGACGACCTTGGTCTCTTTCCAACCCTTGAGTTCGAAGTGGTGGTGGATCGGCGCCATCTTGAAGAGCCGCTTGCCCTTGGAAAGCTTGAACCAACCCACCTGGAGCGTCACGGAGGCGACCTCCATCACGAAGACGCCGCCGATGAGGAGGAGAAGGAGCTCCTTCTTCACGATGAGGGAAAGGACGCCGAGGACGCCGCCCAGGGCGAGGGAGCCGACGTCGCCCATGAAGACCTCGGCGGGGTGGGCATTGAACCAGAGGAAGCCCACGCAGGCGCCGATGAGGGCGAGGTTGAAGACCGTGAGCTCGCCCGCGCCCTTCACGAAGGGAATGGAAAGGTAGGCCGACCAGTCGGCGCGGCCCGTGAGGTAGGTGAGGATGGAAAAGGCGATGAGGGCGATGATCGTGAGCCCCGTCGCGAGGCCGTCGAGGCCGTCCGCGAGATTGACCGCGTTCGACCAGCCGACCATGTAGACGATGGCGAAGGGCAGCCAGACGACGCCGAGGTCCAGGACGGGGTACTTGAAGAAGGGAACGTAGAGCTTGGTCGTCTCGTCGGTGCCGGAGAGATAGAGCACGAGGGCGGCGGCGGAGGCGATGAGGATCTGAGACCAGAATTTCACCGCGGCGGGCAGGCCGTCGGAGTTGCGGTACTTGATCTTGAGCCAGTCGTCCAGGAAGCCGATGAGGCCGAAACCGAGGAGGGCGCCGAGGGCGACCCAGGTATAGAGGTTGTGGAGGTCGCTCCAGAGGAGGACGGCTGCCGCCACGGCGATGATGATGAGGAGGCCGCCCATCGTGGGCGTGCCGGACTTGGCGAGATGGCTTTCCGGGCCGTCGGTGCGGACGGACTGGCCGAACTTGAGGATCCTGAGGCGCTCGATCAGCGCGGGCCCGAAGAGGAAGGCGATGAGGAGGGCCGTGACCGCAGCGTAGGCCGAGCGGAAGGTGAGATACTTGAAGACGTTGAGGGGAGAGAAATACTTCACCAAGGGATACAGGAACTCAAGGAACATGCGCGTCCTCCGTCAACGGTTCAACAGTTCGGCAAGGCGCTCGAGGGCCATGCCCCGCGAAGCCTTGAGGAGGACGAGGTCCCCCGGCCTGATGGCATCCCGGGCCGCCCGCCCGAGACGATCGAAGTCTTCCTCGTGAACGACGGGACCGGCGAAGCCCGCCTCGAGCGCCGCCTCGTAGGCCGGCCGCGCCTCCTCCCCGAAGAAGAAGAGCGCGTCGGCGCGCGAGCGGCCCGCGGCCTCCCCCACCCTGCGGTGGGCGGCGGCCGACTCCGCCCCGAGCTCGAGCATCGAGCCGAGGACGTAGACGCGCCTCCCGCCCCAGGAGAGGGAGTCGCAGAACTCGATGGCCGCCTCGGAGGAGTCCGGGTTGGCGTTGTAGCAGTCGCGGATGATCGTGACCGCGCCCCGGAGTATCTCCGAACGGCCGAAAAGGGGGCGCACCCGCTCGAGGCCCGCGGCCAGCTCCCGCGGAGGCGTCCCCACGCGCTCCGCGAGAGCCATCGCCGCGATGGCGTTCGAGAGATTGTGCCGCCCCACCAGGGGAAAGCGGACCCGGAGCCCCTCCCAGTCGACGGCGAAGCCGTCCAGCCCCAGATCCTCCGCCCCGCGGAAGCCCTTCGTGCTGCGGGGGCCGAAGTCCAGGACCTCGCCCCGCACGCCATCCTTGAGGAAGGCGTTGTAGTCGTCGTTCTCGTGGACAAAGCCGGATTCGGCGCCGGAGAAGCGCGAGAACACGGCTTTTTTTTCTAAAGCGATCGCGTCGCGGGAACCGAGAATGCCGATGTGGGCAGTCCCGACGTTCGTTATGAGCGCGAGCGAAGGTTCGTAGATCCAGGCGAGTTCGGCCATCTCTCCCTTGCGGTTCATGCCCATCTCGAAGACGCCGATCTCGTCGTCTCCGCCGATGCCGAACATGCTCTGCGAAAGGCCGATGTCGGAGTTGAGGTTGCCGGGATTGAGGGCGACCCGCCGCGAGCCGCCGAGGACGGCCGCCGCGATCTCCTTCGTCGTCGTCTTGCCGCTCGAACCCGTGATGCCGACGCGGACGAGGCCGGGGCGGCGGCGGCGGCGCTCCCGCGCCAGGATCTGCAGGGCCCCGAGCGAGTCGGGCACGAGGAGGATGGCGGCGCCCTTCTCCGCGAGAAGGGGCGCGAGACCGGCGGAGAGGCGCGCCCAGCGCGGACCCTCCGCGAGCACGCAGGGCGATCCGGCTTCCAGGGCTTGGCGGATGTAGTCGTGGCCGTCGACCCGTTCTCCGGGCAGGGCGACAAAGAGCGTGCCGGGTCCGGCCTTGCGGGAATCGACGGCGACCGTCTCGAAACGGGCCGTCGGCCCGCCGAGCAGCGAGGAGGCGGCGAAAGCCTCGGCGACCGCGGCGGGCGGCGCGGAGGAGCGGGCCGCGGCAAGGGGGGCGTATTCGATCGCGGCGGCCTTGACGATCGCCAGGGCCTCGGCGGCGGAGAAACCGATCGTCTCAGCCATCGGTGCCTCCGCGGGGGCCGCGCTCCGTCACGATCCGGAGGCGGCGCTCGGGACCGGCCTTTTCAAGGCCGAGCTCGGCGGCCAGGGAGGCGGCGCGCTCGCGGCTCGAAAGGACGGCGATGCCCCCGAGCAGCTTCTTGTTCTCCTCCACCCAATCTTCCTGGGAGGCCTCGAGGCGGCGAAGCTCGGCGACAAGGGCGCCGTAGCGGCTCGCCTGCCACACGGCAGACAGGAGGAGAAGGGGCAGGGAGAACAAAAGGAGGAGGGCGCTCGCCTTTTTCATCGTTCGGCCTTTCCCGCGGGCCCGATCCTGCGGGCGGCGCGGAGCTTCGCGCTCCGGGAGGCGGGATTCCGGGCGGCTTCTTCGGCCGTCGGCTCGAGCGGCTTCTTGGTGAGAAGCTCGAGGATCGCCTTCTCCGGCTCCTTACCTATCGGCGCGTCCGGCGCCTGAGTCGAGCGCCCGGCGAGTTCCCGGAGCACGTTCTTGGCGATCCGGTCCTCGAGGGAGTGGAAACTGATGATCGCGAGGATGCCGCCGGGGGCGAGGAGGGAGGCGGCGCGGCGGATGCCCCGCTCGGCGCGGCCGAGTTCGTCGTTGACCGCGATCCGGAGGGCCTGGAAGGTCCTGGTCGCGGCGTGGATGCGGCCGTGGCGGTAGGCGGGGGGCACGGCGCCGGCCACGACGTCGGCCAGGCGGCCGCTCGTCGCGATGCCGCCGGCCTTCCGGGCATCCACGATGGCGCGGGCGATGCGGCGGGAATAGCGCTCCTCGCCGTATTCGAAGATGATCCGGGCGAGCTCTTCCTCCCGCTCGTGGTTGACGAGGTCGGCCGCGCCGCGGGGCGCGTCCGGGGAAAGGCGCATGTCCAGGGCCTCGTCCTTGTTGAAACCGAAGCCGCGGCCGGCCTCGAGGTAGTGATGCATGCTGATGCCGAGGTCGAAGAGGACGAGGTCGGGCCGCCTGCCCTTCCGGGACTCGGGAGCCGGGGCGGAGGCGGAGGACTCGGCCTCCTCGACCTCGCCGGCAAGGGCGGCCAGGAGCTCGTCGTAGTAGCCGAGGCGAAACTCCACCCGGGGGGCGTGGGGCTCGAGGCGCTCGCGCGCCTTGGCCTGGATGCGGGGATCGGCGTCGAGGCCGGTGTAGAGGAGGCGGGGATAGCGCGAAAGGAAGGCCGCGGCGTGGCCGCCCTCTCCGAGGGTGCAGTCCACCATGAGCGCGTCCTCGCGCGGGGGGACGAGGAATGAGAGAACCTCGTCCAGCATGACCGGTATGTGCACTGCTTCCATATGACCGCCTAGAGCGTAAGCTCCCCCAACTCCTCGGCCGCGGCCCGGAACTCGGACTCGTTTTCGTCCCAGTACTTCCGGTACTCGTCGGCATCCCAGATCTCGATGTACTTCGTGATCCCGAGGATGACGCATTCCTTGGTCAACCCCGCCCATTCCCGCAGGCTCTGCGGGACGGGGATCCTGCCCAGCTTGTCGACTTCCACCTCTTGGGCCGGGGCCAGGATGCGCCTCTGGACGAGACGCGACCTGGCCTGGAAAAGGCTCGTCGACTCCATGAGCTTCGTGGAGAGAGCAGTCCACTGCTCCGGCGGGAAAAGCCAGAGGCATTTATCCACTCCCTGGGTAAGGACAAACTGACTCCCCGGAAGCTCCCCGCGGAGACGCGCGGGCAGCGAGAGTCGTCCTTTTTCGTCCAGGCTGTTCCTGAACTCCCCAGTCAGCAGATTCATGCCACTACTTCCTACTTTTTACCACTTTTTCCCACCCGTTTTTATACTACCCCTATAACCGAAGCTGTCAACGAAGGCAAATTTGAAAAGAGGCGACAGAATTAATATTTTTATCCGTTTCGCCATACGAATGTATAGCTGTATTCGAAAAGAAGCCGGGCTATGCTCCGGGCATGACGATTTACGAATACTTCATCGTTTTCCCCGACGGGGAGCGCCAGGAAGTGCCGGAACCCCTGCGGTTCGACGATCTCGTGGACCTGAACGGCCGCCATTTGGCCCTGCCCCTGCCCACCTCGCGGATGATCGCCTACCGCGTCGTCAAGATCCGCAACACCGAGGAGCGGGGCGAGGCGAAGAGCTACCACTATCTCGAGCTCGTTCCGGCCGCGGAACTCGAAGGCTACACGCGCTGATCCCCGCAGCCCGCAGCCCGTTACCAGCTCCCGGCGCCTGGCCGGACCAAAGGCTGGCTTGCCGCTGGCCGTGTTGGGGTTTGGCGGGGGCTTGGCCGGGGCCGGGTTGGGGCTTGGCCAGGGCAGGGGCCGGCTTTTTGCGACCGGTCCCTTCGTGCGAGAATGAGACGGAAAGCGAGGTCACCGCATGGCTTCAGAACCGGGAGAGCCGCACCGCCGGCGAATCCGCTACAAGGGCAAGCACCCGCGCGCCTTCTCCGAAAAATACAAGGAACTCAATCCCGAGCGTTATCCCCGCGACGTCGAAAAGGTGCTCTCTCGCGGCGCGACGCCGGCGGGAAGCCACCGCAGCATCTGCCTCCGCGAAGTGCTTGAGGTCCTCGCGCCCAAGCCGGGCGAAATCGCGGTCGACGCGACCCTCGGCCACGGCGGGCATTCGCTGGAGCTGCTCAAGGCGATCTTGCCGGGCGGCCGACTCTACGGCCTCGACCGCGATCCCCTGGAGATCGCCAAGACCTCGGCGCGGCTGGCGGAGGCGGGCTTTGGCGGGGATTCCTTCCGCCCGCGGCTCATGAACTTCGCCGAGCTGCCGGAACTCCTGGCGGCGGAGGGACTCGCCGGCGTCGACCTGATCCTGGCCGACCTCGGCGTCTCCTCGATGCAGATCGACAACCCCGAGCGGGGCTTCACCTTCAAGAGCGACGGCCCCCTCGACATGCGCATGGATCCGACCCAAGGCCGGAGCGCCGCCGAGCTCCTCCTCACGATCCCCGAGGCCCGCCTCCGCGCGATCATCGCCGAATACTCCGACGAAAGCGAGGCGCCGGTGATCGCGCGCGTGCTGACCCAGCGCCGCGGGACGATCACGACGACCACCGCCCTGGCGGACGCGATACGCGACGCCCTGGCGGGCAGGCTGAATCCGGAGGAGGTCACGAGGAAGATCATCCGCCGGACCTTCCAGGCCCTGCGCATCGAGGTGAACGGGGAATTCGCCGCCTTGGAAAAGCTTCTCGAAGCCCTGCCCACCTGCCTCGCGACCGGCGGACGGGCCGCCCTCCTCTGCTTCCATTCGGGCGAGGGAGAGCGGATCGAGGCGGCCTTCCGGGAAGGCCTGGCGGCAGGGGTCTACGCCGCGGTCGCGGCCGAAGGCATGAAACCGAGCCCGGAGGAACGCTACGACAATCCGCGTTCCTCCTCGGCCCGGCTCTGGTGGGCGGTCAAGAAATAGAGCTACCTCGGAAAAAGATAGAGATCGGGGATCTTGTGGACGCGCTGCAGCGAGAATTCGTCCTTGGCCGCGCGATCCGAGGCGAGGTCGAGCTCGAAATAATGCGAGACCGGATCGAAACCCGGAACCTCGACGCAAAGCTCGAAGGCGAAACGGGACTCCTCCCCCGCCGCCTTGGAGGCCTGCGGCCGCGGCCAGAAGATGAAGGTGCCCGCCGTCGCCTGCGCCAGCACGAAGGGATTCTGCCAGTTCGCGTCCACCATGGGCAGGGGCTTCCCGTCCATGAGGAGGCGGACCTCCCCCGAAGCGAGCGGCTCGAAGTTGAGGCCGTTGAAGGCCCGGCCCATCACCGTCGGGAAATTGAAGGCGGGCCCCTCGGGCAGGTCGTGGACGATGCGCTGGAGGGCGTGGTCGGCCGTCGCCCGGGGCTGGTGCGAGACCCTCGCCCAGCCTTCCTTCGCGGTCGTGATGATGTCCGCCCGGCGCTGGACCCTCTCCAGCGAGTCGCGTTCGCGGTAGGCCAGACCGCGGCTCGAGACGATGTACTCGGGCTTGATCCGGTTCAGGACGTAGCAGGCCACGTCGAGGCGACACTGGCCGCAGGTGCAGAAGCCGAGGCGCTTGTCCTTTTCCTCGGTCGCGAAAAGTTCGTCGATCAGGGACAGGACGGCGTCCTCGAGCAAGTTGCGTATCTCCATCAGTCCTCCTCGGAACCGCCGTTGCCGGTTCGCGATGCCCCGCCGTCCCTGGCGGGCGGTGGGCCGAAGCAGGCCCGGTATATGTTCTCGCGTACAAGTGTATCCATCTTCGACAAATCCGCAACGATGGGCTTGAGGCTCCCGCGAAGATTCGTCGCTTTGTAGGGACAATCGACGGAGAGGACCGGCAACTCGAGGCGGGCCGCGAGGGTCCGGACGGCGGACTCGCGGAGCTCGCAGAGGGGGCGGACGACGCGGATCGGCGCTTTCCCCCTCCCCTCCCCGAAGTTCCGCACGGGGGCGAGGGGCTCGAAACGGCCGCGGAAGCAGAGATTCATGAGGGCGGTCTCGGCGAAGTCGTCGAGATGGTGAGCGAAGGCGACAACGCCGAATCCGAGCTCCTGCGCGCGGCCGAAGAGGAGCCGCTTCCTGGCGCGGGCGCAGGCGTAGCAGGAAAAGGGTCCGGAGGCGGCGTAGTCGGCCGGATCGGCCCGCAGGACCTCGAAGGGAAGGCCGAGGAGGCGGAAACAGGCTTCGATCCGCGCCAAACCCTCGGGCGCCGCGGGAAAGGGCGTCCAGTCCACGAGTACGCCGCGGAGCTCGAGATCGAAGGGCAGGCGGCGCCGCCGCAGGGCCAAGGCCGCCGCGAGGGCCAGGGAGTCCTTGCCGCCCGAGACGCCGATGAGGACCTTGTCCCCGGGAGCGAACATCGCGTGCCGGTGCGCGCCTCGGCCGACCGCCGACAGGAAACGCTCGAGCCAAGGCGGAGCCTTGCCGCGCAGCGCCTCCTCGAGGATGGAAGGTCCCGAGCCGGCGCCGGGGCCCGGGTTCCTGCCACCGCCTGCCGCGCCGGCGGTCGCCGCGGCCGCGGCCATGCCGGCGTCAGGGCCGCCGGTCGCCGCGGTCGCGCCCGAGCCGGCCTCAAGGCCCGCGCCCGGGCCCGGGTTCGCGAGGTCGTTTGAGCTCACGCCAAGGCCTCCCGCGCCGCCTCCGCCAGGGCCTCGCTCGGCCGCGATACGAAGACGCGGACGCGCCGGAGGGCGCGGACGAAGCCCGATACGACCGCCGGGGAGAAGACGGTGGAACTCTCCGAGAAGGGAAGGCAGCCGAGGGGACCTTCGCCCACCACGGGCAGGTCCGATTCGAAGGAAACGGGCTCGGGCAGGTCGACGACGAGGTCCAAGGGCCCGAGGCGGGGTCCAGGGCCCGCCGAGGCTCGGCGCGCGAGCTCCTCCTCGAGGCGGAGGCGGGCCTCGAGATCGAGGAGGCCGCGGTGCCGCGGGTCGCCCGGATCGTAGGCGATGTCGAGCGCGAGGGAATAGGGCCTGCCACGCGCGACCTCCTCCGCCAGGGCGAGGGGCGGGAAGTCGCGGGAAAGCAGCAGCGCGAAGAACCCCGCGTCGTCGAGGCCGTAGAGCTCCTCCGGCCGTAGTACGCCCTCGCGGAGCCCCAGGAGGACGGACTTCTTGACCATCGCCGTCGGCGCGCGCACGCCGCGGTGCCAATAGACGCTGCGGTACATGAGGTAC
>JAEUJG010000518.1 GCA_016794765.1 Spirochaetaceae bacterium
GAAGACCTACAGCTACCCGAAGAGCCGCGAGCTCTTCTCCCGCGCCGCCAAGGTGATCCCCGGCGGCGTCTACGGCCACCTCGGCCCCGCCGAGGGTTGCTTCATGCCGGTCGAGGCCTACCCGCTCTTCTCCTCCCGCGCCCAGGGCGCCTACTTCTGGGACCTGGACGGGAACCGCTTCATCGACTACATGTGCGCCTACGGGCCGAACATCCTCGGCTACAACGACCCCGACGTGGACGCGGCCGCCCTGGCCCAGCTCAAGGACGGCAACTGCGTGTCCTTCCCGACGACGAAGATGGTCGACCTGGCGGAGCTCATGGTCGACACGGTCGACATGGCGGACTGGGCCTTCTTCGCGAAGAACGGCGGCGACACGACGATGTTCTCCCTGATGATCGCCCGCGCCGCGACGGGGCGGAAGAAGGTGGTACTGACGAAGGGCGGCTACCACGGCGTCGCGCCCTGGACCCAGAAGGCGGGGCATCCGGGCGTCACGCCGGAGGACGTGGCGAACAACCTCTACGTCGACTTCGGCGACTACGAGGCCCTGGAGCGGCTCTTCGCGGAGCACAAGGGGCAGATCGCCTGCTTCATGTCCACGCCCTATTACCACCCCGTCTTCGACGACAACCGCCTGCCTCCCGAAGGCTACTGGAAGAAGGTCCGCGAGCTCTGCACGCGCGAGGGCGTGGTCCTGGCGATCGACGACGTGCGTTGCGGCTTCCGCCTGGACACCCGCGGCTCCGACGCGCACTACGGTTTCGAGGCGGACCTCGAGTGCTTCTGCAAGGCTCTGGCGAACGGCTGGAACATCTCGGCCGTCTGCGGCAAGGAGTGGCTGCGCGAGGCCGCCGGCTCCGTGATGTACACGGGCTCCTACTGGCTTTCCGCCGCGCCCATCGCCGCCGCGATCGCCTGCGTCGGCAAGATGCGGGAGATCGACGCCGCGAGGATCTGTACGGAGAAGGGGAAGAAGCTCACGGACGGCCTCGTGGCCGCGGGCAAGCGCCACGGCTATACCCTCAAGGTCTCCGGCGAGAGCGCGATGTGGTTCATGCGGATCACCGACGACCCGGACTTCGACCACCACCAGGCCTGGATCGCGGAGTGCGTCCGACGCGGCGTCTACTTCACGAACCACCACAACCTCTTCATCAACACCGCGATCACGGACGAGGACATCGCCTTCACCCTCGAGGTGGCCGACGACGCCTTCGCCGCGCTCAAGAAAGACGGGCCCCTGTCGGCCCGGAAGGGAAGGTAGGAATGCCCCTCTCGAGCGAAGAAAAGCGCCGCCTTGAGGAGAAGGCGCACGAGCTCAGGAACCTCTCCGTCGACACGGTCGTCTGGGCGGGCTCCGGCCACATCGGCGGCTCGATGTCCGCGATGGACATCATGACCATCCTCCACCACAAGTACATGAAGATCGACCCGAAGCGGCCCGCGATGCCCGACCGCGACCGCTTCATCCTGTCCAAGGGGCACATCGGCGTCGGCTACGCCCCGGTCCTCGCGGACCTCGGCTACTTCGACAAGGAGCTCCTCAAGGAGTACAACCACACGGGCAGTCCGCTCGGGATGCACCTCGACTCCAAGAAGGTGACGGGCGTCGAGGCCTCCACCGGCTCGCTCGGCCACGGCCTGGCGATCGGCCTCGGCATGGCGGTCGCCGCCCGGCTCAAGGGCGAGTCCTGGCGGACCTATGTCCTCCTCGGCGACGGCGAGTGCGACGAGGGAGAAGTCTGGGAGTCGGCGATGGCCGCCGCCCACTTCAAGGCGACGAACCTCGTGACGATCGTGGACCGCAACCGCTGCATGATCGACGGCCCGACCGAGGAGGTGATGGCCCTCGAGCCCTTCGCGGACAAGTGGCGGGCCTTCGGCTTCGAGGTCGTCGAATGCGACGGCCACGACTTCGATTCGCTCGCGGCGGCCTTCGACCGCGCGCACGCGGCCAAGGACAAGCCGGTCGCGATCATCGCGAACACGGTTAAGGGCTGGGGCATCGACTTCATCGCCGGCGACTACAAGTGGCACTACGGCGGTTTTGACGCGGAGAAGACGGCGAAGGCCAAGGAAAGCCTGGCGCGCCACCGCGACGCGCGGCTCGCGGGCGCGGCCGGCGGCGCCGGCGCGGCCGGAAAGGGGGGCGGAAAATGAGCGGCATGACCTTCACGATGCTCGACGCGACCAAGATGTCGACGGCGGAGATCTACGGAAAGACCCTGTGCGACCTCGGTGAGGAGCACAAGGAGATCGTCGGGCTCTCCGCCGACCTCGCGAAGTCGACGAAGATCGGCATGTTCGGCGAGAAGTTCCCGGAGCGCTTCTTCAACGTCGGCATCGCCGAGCAGAACATGTTCGGCATGGCGGCGGGCATGGCCAAGGCGGGGCTCGTGCCCTACGTCTCCACCTTCGCGGTCTTCACCTCCATGCGCGCGCTCGACCAGGTGCACACGGACATCTGCTACCAGAACCTCGACGTCAAGATGATCGCGACCCACGCGGGGCTCTCCTTCGGCCAGGCGGGCTCGACCCACCACTGCACCGAGGACATCGCGATCATGCGCTCCATGGCGAACATGACCGTGATCGTGCCCGCGGACGGCGTGGAGACGGCGCACGCCGTGCGGGCGGCCTACGGGCGGAAGGGCCCGGTGTACATCCGCATCAACCGCGGCTTCGACCAGGCGGTCTACGAGCGGCCCGACTACGGCTTCGAGCTCGGCAAGGCGGTCACGATGCGCGAGGGCACGGACCTCACGATCATCGCCTGCGGCTCCACCGTCTGGCGCGCGGTCGAGGCGGCCAGGACGCTGGAGAAGGTGGACGGGCTCAAGGTCCGCGTCCTCAACATGCACACGATCAAGCCCATCGACGCCGAGGCGATCGAGCGCGCCGTCCGGGAGACGCGCCGCATCATCACGGTGGAGGACCACACGACGATCGGCGGCCTCGGGAGCGCGGTCGCGGAGGTCGCGGCGGGCACGGGCAAGTCCTTCAGCTTCAGGCGCCTCGGCGTGCCGGACTGCTTCTCCATCATCGGCCTCCACGAGGACCTCCTGGCCCACTACGGCATCGACGAGAACGGCATAGCCGCGGCGGTGCGCGAGACGATGGGCCGGGACTTCGAGGCGGACGAGAACTGGGACGACGAGGTCTAGCCATGACGGCGGATGAACTGTACGCGTCGCGCATCTTCCTCAACTCGGCCCTGCCCCTCCTCAAGGTCCTGGCCGAGGACAAGCCCGCGGTGGGCAAGGCCTTCGCGGGGAAAAAAGGCGTGGTCCAGGTCAGCGCGAGGCTGGAAGCGGCCGACGCCGACTCGGGCGCCGGCAAGGCCGGCACGCATTTTTACGTCGAGGAGGGAAGGCTCCGCTTCCAAAAGGGCCTCCACGGGGAGCCCGACCTGGAGCTCGAGTTCGGCTCCCTGGCGGCGCTGAACGGCTTCTTCTCCGGCAAGTCGAAGAAGCTGCCCAGGATCAGGGGCGGCCTCGGGAATCCCGGCCTCCTCCTCGCGACCTTCAAGGCCCTCCTTTCGATGGCGGCCGCGCTCGGGGCCAGGAAGCCTCCGGTCGATCCCGGGGAGCAGGCCCTGGTCGCCAAGATGTACTTCTACCTCCTCTCCTCGGGGATCAGCCAGCTCAACAAGGCCGGCCACCCCGCGGTGTCGAAGTGGATACGGGCGAGCCCCGACCGGGTCTACGCCTGGACGATCGAGGGAAGGCCCGAGCTTTCCGCCTACCTCAGGCTCAAGGCCGGCAACAGCCGCGCGGCCCGCGGCGTCTACGAGCGCTCCAAGCCCTTCTTCACGATGAGCTTCGACTCGCCGAAGAGCGCCCTCGGGATCCTCCTCGAGCTCGACGACATGGTCGAGGCGACGAAGGCCGGACGGATCATCATGAAGGGGGCGCCGGAGTTCGGCGCCGCCGTCGGCGAGTACATGACGCTCGTCGGAAGTTATGCGAAATAGGAGGCCGCGGTGAAGGTCAAGTCGGTCTGCCACGCCGGGCTCACCGTCTCGGATTTCGAGGCGGCGGTGCGCTGGTACCACGGGAAGTTCGGCTTCCTCCTCGTCTCCGAGGAGGTGCTGGAGCCGGAGGCGACGAGGAAGCTGTTTCCGCTCTACCGGGTCGAGGGCGCCCGCGTGCGCCTCGGCTTCCTCCGGGCGCCGGGGGGCTCCGTCCTCGAGATCTTCGAGTTCAGCCCCAAGGCCCGAGGCGGCGCGCCGGTCTGGAACGCGCCGGGCTTCACGCACGTCGCGCTCAACGTCACGGGGCTCCAGGTCTGGTACGAGTCGCTCAAGGCCGAAGGGGTCGAGTTCGTGACGCCGCCGGCCAGGACGGGCGACGTGGATTGGGTCTTCCTCCGGGATCCCGACGGGAACCTCGTCGAGCTCATCGACCTCAAGGTCGCCCGCCCGGCGCTCAGGTTCGTGGGCGGGCTGCTCGGCGCCGCGCTCAAGCGGGGCAAGTTCGCGGGCTACTACGCCGGGGCTGAGGCCCGGGCCTAGGCACGGGCACGGGCCCGGGCCGAAGGGCCAAGGCCATGGGAAAAACCGA
>JAEUJG010000004.1 GCA_016794765.1 Spirochaetaceae bacterium
TCGCCTCCCGGAGGCCGGGGAAGAGCGAAGCGTCGAGCGTCTCGATCATTGCGTCCTCGACCATGGTCTTGAACTCCTCGTACCAACCTTCGTCGAGCGTCTTCTTGACGAGGTCGTACTCGAGGAGAAAACTCGCGACGATTCCGGTGCGGCCCGGGGGTGAAAGGGCGGGATCCCTCAGGGAGGGGATCGAAACCTCGTAGGTCGTCAGGCGGCAATACTTCCGCAACCAAGCCGGGATTCCCTCCCGGCAGTCCGGTCCGGGAGCGGCGAGGAGGGCGGCCAACTCGCCGCGATAGGTATCGGCCAGGCCCTCCCGCGAGGGCGTATAGAACAAGTGCCCCGTGGTCACGGCGGCGAACTCCGGGACCGGCCGGTCCACGCCGAGGTAGAGCGAGAAGACCGAATCGCCGCCGCGGCTCCCCATGACCTGGCTTCGCCGCGAATCGATCCGGTCGACGGTCGCGCCGTCAAGGCCGGTCGTATCGACCTTCCGGTACAGGGACTTGAGATCGGCGCACCAGACGAGGGTCTCGTAGGAACAGTCGAGGCCCTTGCTTCCGGAAAGGATCTTTTCCGCGGGGACGATCCGCTCGATCTCGGTGTCGAGCATCACCTCGCCTCCCGCGGCCAGGAATTTTTCCAGCAGTTTTTCCGCGAACTTGCCGGTCCCGCCCCTGGGATAGAAATAGTCCTGATAGACAAAGTAGTAGCCGAGGGCGAAGAACATGGGCGTCTTCCTGAAGAAATGCTGGTCGATGATGTCGTTCAAAGGCTGGAAGGACGAAAGGCGGCGCAGGTAGTCTTCGATCGCC
The DNA here is from genome assembly GCA_016794765.1 of Spirochaetaceae bacterium. Taxonomy (GTDB): domain Bacteria; phylum Spirochaetota; class Spirochaetia; order Treponematales; family Rectinemataceae; genus JAEUJG01. The sequence goes on from JAEUJG010000004.1 coordinate 816, forward strand.
TGGTTCTTCCGGTTCATGCGGGCGAGGGCCGGAAGGAACTTGCGCATCCAGGGAAGAAGCTCGGTGAAGATGTAGCGCCGGTCGTTCGAGAAATCCCTGAAGACGGGATTGTCGAAGCCGTAGATGACCCGCATGTCCTTCATCACCTTGTCTATCCGGTTGAAGATCCTGCGGATCTCCCCGGCATGGCCCGGGTAGAGGCCCTCCAGGAGGTTTTGGTACTCGCGCGTACCCTCCGGGGAATCCATGCGGACCATCCGGCCTTCCACGCCGATGGTGACCGGGCTGGCCAGGAGCTCCAGGTCGATGCCGAGTTCCTTCAGCATCGGCCGAATGACGCCGGCGTTTTCGATCGACCTGGCTCCGACGTCGAAGACGAAGCCGTCCCTCTCGATGGAATTGAGGAGTCCCCCGCAGGCTCCGGTCTTTTCGACCAGGAGCGTCGGGTAGCCCGCCCGGGCAAGGTAGGTCGCGGCGGTCAGGCCGGCCAGGCCCGCGCCGGCGACGACGATCCGGCGATGCGGCCTGGTCATCCCAAACCTCCCAGCTTGAGGCTGTGCGCCCAGACTTCGCGCGCCGCGTCCCGGTCGAGAGCGTGGGGCGCGGGCGTCTCTTCGGTGGTGAAATTGAAAAACTTTCCCGTGATCCCGGCAAGCTCCTCCGCGACTCCGAGGTAATACAGGGCCTGCGCGGACAGGAGCGGATCCCTCGCGGAGGGATTGATGATGCGGTGCTTGAAAAACCGGTAGAGGCGGCCGTTGTTCTCGCCCATGTTGGTCTTCACGTCCCCCGGATGCATCGCGTTGACGGTGACGCCGCTGCCGGCAAAATACTCGCCCAAGGGGTACATCGAAAGGATTTGGGCCGTCTTGGCCGCGCCGTAGCTTTTCAAGCCGGTATAACGGTGGCGCTCCCAGCCGAGGTCGTCGAGATGGACCCCCGCCAGCGCGAAGCGGTGGCCTTCGGAGTTGACATGGATGATCCTGGCCTTCCCCTGGCGCCGCAACTTTTCCTTCACGGCGTGGTTGATGATGAAGGAACCCAGGTAGTTGACCTGGAAGACTTCCTCGATACCGTCCGGGGTGAAGCGCCTTTTGGTGTTGTAGACGCCCGCGTTGTGGATGAGGACGTCGATGTTTTCCGGGATCTCCGCCAGCAGCTTCGCCGACGCGTGGACATCGGGAAGCCGGGAAAAATCCGCCACATGGAAACGACAGGAAACCTTGAACACTCCCTCGAGCTCCGCCTTCAGCTTGAGGGACCTCTCCTCGCTACGGTTGACGCACAAGAGGTCGGCGCCGCGGGAGGCGTAGAACCTGGCCGTCTCCAAACCGATGCCGGATGTCGCGCCGGTGATCACGACAAGGCGGCCGTCGAAGCGCGCGTCGGTTTCCTTCGGGATGGCCTTGTTGTTCCTGACCATCGCCCCGATGTTCGACCATTCGTATTGTTTCAGGTACTTGTTCATCGCCGCTTCCTTCCCTTCGGCCCGAGTTCCCGCGCAAGAAGTCGCGGAAGCCGGGGCCTGTCCCCGCCGCCCCCCGCGCCGTTCCACAACCTTAATAGACCATCGCGGCGAGTCAAGAGCGGGAAACCCGAATCAACATTCATAACTCCAATATACCCGCCCCGGCTGGGCGGGGCAACCGAAAGCGCGGCGGGTACGGGCCTGGCCGGGGGCGTTTCGTCCACGGGAACGGGTTATCGATCATTAACCGCGACCGGCGGAGCCGGGGGCCGGGGGCCGTGGCGTGCCGGGTTTCCTGGCGCTTACTTCCGCCCGTAGGGTGTTCCCTCCAGCGGGAGGCGCGTCCGGAGCCTACCGTCCAGGGCGCGATAGGCATTCGCGCAGGCGGCCGTCGTGGGACTCGTGGAGATCTCCCCCACGC
>JAEUJG010000021.1 GCA_016794765.1 Spirochaetaceae bacterium
ATCCGCTTCGACCGCAGCGCCCAGTTCCTCGAGGAGGACGCCGCCTACCGGCGCAAGCAGCAGATGAACCAGATCATCCTCTTCTCGCTGATCGGCCTCGCCGTCCTCATGATCGGCTTCATCGTCTTCCGCATCGTCTCCCGCGAGCTCGAGAGGCGGCGCCGCATCTTGGAGGAGAAGCGCGCCCTCGAGCAGCAGATGCTCCGCGAGAACGCCATCCGCCAGGCGGAGGAACAGAACATCGAGGTGTCGATGTCCGTCGAGGAGCGCAAGCGCCTCGAGCTCCAGGAGCACGCCATCAACATGGCGAAGGAGCACCCGGAGGACGTCGCCCAGCTTATCCGCACCTGGATCAGGGAGGAATGACCTATGGCCCAGCAGGCTCAGGCTAAGGGTAAGGGCGGCGGCGGGGCCGCGGCCGCCGGCGGCGCCCCCGCCAAGAAGGTGCCCAAGAGCATCAAGGACATGAGCGGCCGCACCAAGGCCGCCATCTTCCTCGTCACGCTCGGCTCGGAGATCTCCGCGGAGATCTTCAAGCACCTCCGCGAGGACGAGATCGAGACCCTGACCTTCGAGATCGCCCGCCTCGACACCATCGAGTCGGAGCAGAAGGACGCCGTCCTCACGGAGTTCCAGGAGCTCATGATGGCCGCGGAGTTCATCTCCTCCGGCGGCATCGACTACGCGCGCGAGCTCCTCGAGAAGGCCCTCGGTTCCCAGAAGGCGATCGACGTCATCAACCGCCTGACCTCGAGCCTCCAGGTCCGCCCCTTCGACTTCATCAGGCGCACCGATCCGGCCCACCTCCTCAACTTCATCCAGACCGAGCACCCGCAGACCATCGCCCTCATCCTCGCCTACCTGGAGCCCGGCAAGGCCGCCTACATCCTCCAGAAGCTGCCGCACGACATCCAGTCGGACATCGCCAAGCGCATCGCCGCGATGGACCGGACCTCGCCGGAAACGCTCCGCGAGGTCGAGCGCGTCCTCGAAAAGAAGCTCTCGACCCTCTCGAGCGAGGACTTCACCGCCGCCGGCGGCGTCGACTCCATCGTCGAAATCCTCAACCTCGTCGACCGCACCTCGGAAAAGGGCATCATCGAGGCCCTGGAGGAGGACAGCCCCGAGCTCGCCGAGGAGATCAAGAAGAAGATGTTCGTCTTCGAGGACATCGTCCTCCTCGACGACCGCTCCATCCAGAAGGTTCTCCGCGAGGTCGACGGCCAGGAGCTCGCCAAGGCGCTCAAGGGCGTCGACAACGAGGTCTGCGAGAAGATCTTCAAGAACATGTCCAAGCGGGCCGCGACGATGCTCAAGGAGGACATGGAGTACATGGGGCCCGTCCGCCTCAAGGACGTCGAGGAAGCCCAGCAGAAGATCGTCTCCATCATCCGTCACCTCGAGGAGTCCGGCGAGATCATCATCTCCCGCGGCGAGGGCGACGAGCTCGTCCAATAGGGGGATCGAATGGCCAAGACCGTTTTCCGGCCCGGAGAAATCGTGGCCCTCCAGTCGACCCTCGTACTCGGGAAAAGCGCGGACGTCGCCGAGGAGGAGGCCGAGGAGCTCGAGGAGCCCCTCGCGCCGGCCTACGAGGGACCGACCGCCGACGAGCTCCGCCGCGAGGCGGAGGCCTTCAAGGCCGAATGGGAGCGCGAGCGGGAGGCCATGGTCGCCGCCGCGCGGGGCGAGGCGGAGTCCATCGTCAAGGAGGCCGAGGCGGCCGCCTTCGAGGAGGTCCGCCGCAAGACCAACCAGGCGCAGAAGATCAAGCAGGAGGCCGACGAGGCCGCCGCCCGCCTCGGCCTCGAGGCCGAGCGCCGCGTCGCCGAGCTCGAGGCGGCCGCCGCCGCGCGCATCGACGCCGCCGTCCGCGAGGCCGCCAAGAAGGGCCGCGACGAGGGCCGCGAGGAAGGCTTCCGCGAGGGCAGGGCCGAGGTCCAGCGCCTCGTCGACCGCCTCCACGTCATCCTGGAGCGCGCGGTCGACAAGCGTTCGCAGATCCTCGACGAGGCGGAGGCCCAGGTGGTCGAGCTCGTCCTCCTCGTCTCCAAGAAGGTCGTGAAGGTCATCTCCGAGAACCAGAAGAGCGTCGTCGTGCAGAACATCGCCCAGGCGCTCCGCAAGCTCAAGACCAAGAGCGACGTCGTCATCCGCGTCAACCTCTCCGACCTCCAGCTCGCCACCGACCACGTCAAGGACTTCGTCGAGATGGCGGAGAACGCCAAGCGCGTCACCGTCGTGGAGGACACGACCGTCGACCGCGGCGGCTGCGTGATCGAGACCGACTTCGGGGAGATCGACGCGCGCATCTCGAGCCAGCTCCACGAGCTCGAGGAGAAGATCCTCGAGGTGGCGCCCATCCGGGCCCGCGGCAAGGTCCAGGGCTAGGGCGGGGCGCGCGATGGAAGGCTTCGCGAAGTACATCTCGGCGGTCGAGTCGACCGATCCGATCAAGTATGTCGGGCGCGTCACCAAGGTGCTCGGCCTCCTCATCGAGAGCCGGGGCCCGCAGGCCGTCATCGGCGAGGTCTGCCAGATCGTCGTGCCGCGGCTCGGGCGGACCTCCTACGCCGAGGTCGTCGGCCTCCGCGAGGACGCCGTCCAGCTCATGGCCTACGAGGGCCTCGAGGGCATCGAGGTCGGCTGCGCCGTCGTCGCGACGGGCGAGCTCCTGCGCGTCCCCGTCTCCGACCGCCTCCTCGGCCGCGTCCTCGATTGCATGGGCCGGCCCACCGACGGCAAGGGCGACGTCTTCTCCGACACGACCTATCCGGCCGTAGCCCGGCCGCCGGACGCGATGACCCGCAAGCGCATAACGCGCCGCGTCGTCACCGGCGTACGCTCCATCGACGGGCTCGTCCCCCTCGGGCGCGGCCAGCGCATCGGCATCTTCGCCGGCTCCGGCGTCGGCAAGTCCACCCTGCTCGGCATGATCGCGCGCAACACGGACGCGGACGTCAACGTCATAGCCCTTATCGGCGAGCGCGGCCGCGAGGTGCGGGAGTTCATCGAGAACGACCTCGGCGAGGAGGGCCTCCGCCGTTCCGTCGTCATCGTCTCCACCTCCGACACGCCGCCCCTCGCCCGCCTCCGCGGCGCCTACGTCGCGGCCGCCGTCTCCGAGTACTTCCGCGACCAGGGCAAGGACGTGATGCTCCTCTTCGACTCCGTGACCCGCTTCGCCCGCGCCCAGCGCGAGATCGGCCTTGCGACGGGCGAGCCTCCGGCCACGCGCGGCTACACGCCCTCCGTCTTCGACTCCATGCCCAAGCTCCTCGAGCGCTCCGGCACCTCCGACAAGGGCTCCATCACGGGCATCTACACGATCCTCGTGGACGGCGACGACATGGACGAGCCCGTCGCCGACACCGTGCGGGGCATCCTGGACGGCCACGTCGTCCTTTCCCGCCGCCTCGCCCAGCGCTACCACTATCCCGCGATCGACGTCCTCAAGTCCGTCTCGCGCCTCACCAACGCGGTGGCCGGGGCCTCCACGCGGAACGTCATGGGCTACGCGCGCAAGATGATGGCGATCTACGAGGAGAACGAGGACATGATCACGATCGGCGCCTACGTGAAGGGCTCGAGCGCGGTCGTGGACGAGGCGATTTCCAAGCGCGATCCCCTCGAGGAGTTCCTGATCCAGGCCGTCGAGGATCCCGCGCCGATCGACGACACGCTGAAGCGGCTCGGCGGCATCGCCGGCATCGAGATCCCGCCCGAGGAGATCGCCGTGGCCGAAGGACGGGCTCCGGCCCCCCCCG
>JAEUJG010000052.1 GCA_016794765.1 Spirochaetaceae bacterium
GCCAGAACGCATATGTTCCGAACAACGTTAGGAGGAATCAAGGTATGAAGCAGAAGCGCATCCTGTTCGCTCTCCTCGCCGCGGTGGTCGTGGCGGGACTCCTTCTCGGCGGCTGCGCCCAGAAGTCAAGCAAGGTGACCCTCAAGGTCCTCAACTACGCCGACGCCACCACCCCCGGCTACGCGGTCGAGAAGAAGATCTGGGACGATTTCCGCGCCGCCAATCCGGACATCAACCTCGAGTACGAGGAGCTCTTCAACGAGCCCTTCCACCAGAAGACCGAGGCCTACGCCGCGGCCGGCAAGCTCCCCGACGTCCTCTACATGTGGCCCTCCGGCCGCTCGAGCACGCTCTACAACAAGAAGCTCGTGAAGGACCTCACCCCCTTCCTCGCCGCCGACAAGGCCAAGTATCTCGAGGCCACGATGGTGCCCCAGATGAACGGCATCATCGGCGAGCTTCCCCTCACGATCACCAACACGCACATGCTCTACGTGAACACCAAGCTCCTCGCCGAGCTCGGCCTCAAGGAGCCCGCGACCTACGAGGACCTCAAGGCGATGGTTCCCGTCGCCAAGAAGGCCGGCAAGGACGTGATCCTCATGGCCGCCAAGGATGACTGGGTCCTCCAGTCCTGCCTCTTCTCCATGATCTCCGGCCGCATGGCGGGCGACAAGTTCATCGACGACGCGCTCGCCGGCAAGGCCAAGTTCACCGACAAGCCCTTCGTGGACGCCCTCGCCTTCGTCGGCACCATGATCAAGGACGGCGTGATGTCGAAGAACATCCTCCAGGTCGCCTACGGCGAGGGCCCCGCCCTCTTCGCGGCCGGGAAGTCCCTCTTCTACATCGACGGCGAGTGGCGGGCCGGCGCCTTCATCACCGACCCGAACACCGGCAAGGCCCTCATCGCCCCCGCCGACCAGAAGAACATCAAGCTCACCGTCCTCCCCGCCATCGCCGGCGAGACCCTCCCCGGCTCCTCCTCCGCCGTCGTCGGCACCGGCTTCGGCATGAGCGCCGCGGTCAAGTCCGGCTCCGCCGTCGAGAAGGCCGCCTGGAAGCTCATCTCCTACATGGCCAGCCCCGAGGTCGCCAAGCAGCGCCTGGAGACCGGCGCCTTCGCCCGCGCCTCCATCAAGGGCGTGACCAGCGACAAGCTCGAGCCCATCCAGCAGATGAACGCCGCCTTCGCCCCCGCCGCCGCCAGCTACGTTCTCGACGGCGTCCTCGACGCGAAGGTCTACGGGCCGATCAACGTCGGACTCCAGGAGATCATCCTCGGCTCCAAGACCGCCGAGCAGGTCGCCGCCGACACCCAGAAGGCCTTCGAGGAGTGGAAGGCGGCCAAGTAAGCCGACTTCCCCCGGCGTTCCGCCGTCCCCCCGCGGGGCGGCGGGCGCAGGGATCCGCGCGCGCGGCGGCGGCGGGACGGGCCTTGGCGGCCCGACCGACCGCCTCGCGCGCCTCCTTCCCCCGCGCCGGCCCTTTCCGGCGTCCGCCACCGCTTGATCCCTCCAAGAGGAGAACGACCTTGAAAAGCATTACCCGATCGGGCGAGACGACGAGGGCCTATCTGATCCTCGTGCTTCCGGCCGTTTTGCTCTACTTCGCCGTCATGGCCTTCCCCACCCTTTTCTCCATCACCCTGAGCCTCACGAACTACTCCGGCGGCAAGGTTTTCGGCGAGGGCTCGGACTGGAAATTCGTGGGCTTCAAGCACTATGCCCGGATGTTCCGCGACCAGTACTTCTGGATCGCCCTCAAGAACAATTTCTGGATCATGCTGATGTCGGTGTTCATCCAGATCCCGCTCGGCTTCGTCTTCGCCTACACGATCTTCCGCAAGCTCATCCGCGGCGGCGAGTTCTTCCAGACGATGATCTACATGCCCTCCGTCATCTCGAGCATCGTCGTCGCCGTCCTCTGGCAGACCATCTTCTCCCCCTACGGACCCGTCACCGACTTCATGCGCCTCTTCAACCCGACCTGGGAGAACACGATCGCGAACGATCCCAACCGCGCCATCCTCCCCGTGCTCTTCGTCATGGTCTGGTTCTACACCGGCATGTACCTCATCATCTTCCTCGCGAACCTGCAGAAGATCGACACGCAGGTCATCGAGGCCGCGCGCATCGACGGCGCCAGCGAAGGCCAGATGCTCCGCGCCATCATCCTGCCCGCCCTTTCGGGCGTCATCGTCACCTCGGCGATCCTCGCGATCGCGGGCTCGCTCAAGAGCTTCGACCTGATCTTCGCCATGACCTCCGGCAATCCCGCGAGGCGCACCTCCGTGCTCTCGCTCTACATGTACGACAACGCCTTCCGGGGCTCCCCCGACTATCCCCTCGCGAACGCGATCTCGACCTTCATGGTGGCGCTGAGCTTCGTGCTCATCGTGGCCACGAAGAAGCTCGAGAAGCGCTTCGGCGGCAAGGAGTGAGCGCCGTGTACCGCAACCCGAACCTGAGGCGCGGCATCGACGCCGCGTCGGCCTTCTTCGCCAAGGCCATCCTCGTCTTCCTCCTCATCCTCTTCACCGTGATGACCGTGTATCCCGTCATCTGGCTCCTCGTGAGCTCCCTCAAGACGACGCAGGAATTCCAGATGAACCGGATCGGCCTCCCCAAGGAGCCGACCCTGCGGAATTACCCGATGGCCTGGAAGATAGGCGATTTCTCCACCCTCTTCGTGAACAGCCTGATCTACACCGGAGCCACGACGATCGCCATCGTGCTCATCTCCTTCTCCGCCGCCTTCGCCTTCGCCAAGATCCGTTCGCGGGCGACGCCGATCCTCTACCAGAGCTTCGTGGTCGGCATCCTCCTCACCCTCCAGTCGATCATGGTGCCGCTCTTCCTCATGACGAACGCGGTGGGCCTCTACGACACGCGCCTCGGGATCCTCATCCCCTACATCGGCCTCGGGCTGCCGATGGGCGTGTACCTGGGCACCGAGTTCATCAAGAGCATCCCCGACGCGCTGGTCGAGTCGGCGAAGATCGAGGGCGCGGGCTATCTCCGCATCTTCTACAAGATCATCTTCCCGATGAGCGCCCCGGTCGCGGTCACCCTCTCCATCATGAACGTCACGAGCACCTGGAACGAGTTCATGCTCATCAACATCCTCGCGTCCAAGACCTCCATCAAGTCCCTGCCCGTCGGCATCCTCAAGTTTTCCGGCGCCCTGGCCTCCGACTACGGCAAGCAGTTCGCCGCCCTCGTCATCGGCATGGTGCCCCTCCTCGTGTTCTACCTGGTCTTCCGCAAGCAGATCACGAAGGGCCTGACCGCGGGCGCGGTGAAGGGCTGAAAAAGTCATGCGAAACCAAGCAACGGGCCGCTTCGACGGCTTTCCCGCGGACTTCCTCTGGGGTTGCTCCACCGCGAGCTACCAGATCGAAGGGGGCACCTCGTCCGGGGGCCGCGGTCCCTCGATCTGGGACGCCTTCTGCCGCGAGCCGGGGCGCGTCCTCGGCGGGCAGAACGGCGATTTCGCCTGCGAATCGCACCGGCGCTGGCCCGAGGACGTGGAGCTCCTCCGCGAACTCGGCGTGGGCGCCTACCGCTTCTCCGTCGCCTGGCCGCGGATCCAGCCCGCCGGGCGCGGCAAGCCCCTCCAGGCCGGCCTGGACCACTACGCGCGGCAGGCCGACGCCCTCCTCGAGGCGGGCATCGAACCCTGGGCCACGCTCTACCACTGGGACCTGCCCCTCGCGCTGGAGGAGGCGGGCGGCTGGCCGGAGCGCGAGACGGCGCTCCGCTTCGCCGAGTACGCGGACCTGTGCTTCCGGGCGCTCGGCGGCCGCGTCAAGCGTTGGGCGACACTGAACGAGCCCTGGTGCTCGGCCTTCTTGGGCTACGGCACGGGCGAGCACGCGCCGGGCCGCCGCGACCGCGCGGCCGCCTACCGCGCCGCCCACCACCTCCTCCTGGGCCACGGCCTGGCCGTCCGCGCCTTCCGCGCCTCCGGCGCCGGAGGGGAAATCGGCATCGTGATCAACCCGGCGACCCCGCGGCCCGCCACGGCGCGTCCCGAAGACCGCCTCGCGGCCGAACGCGCCTCCGAGGAGCGGACCGCCCTCTGGCTCGGTCCGATATACGGGGGCGCCTACCCCGAGCGCCACCTGGCGGCCCAGGGCGCCGCGATGCCGATCGAGGCCGGAGACATGGCCGCCGTCGCCGAGCCGATCGACTTCGTCGGCGTGAACTACTACAACGAGGACGCGGTCCGCGCCGTACCCGCCGGCCCGGAGGCGCCCGAGGGCTTCGCCTACGCGCCGACCTGGCAGGACAAGACCGAAATGGGCTGGGACATCGAGCCCCGGGGACTGCTTCGTGTGATGTCGCACATCGCGAAGACCTGGTCGCCCAAGGCGCTCTACGTCACGGAGAACGGCGCGGCCTTCCGCGACGAGCCGGACGCCGCCGGGCGGATCCGGGACCTGGACCGGATCGCCTACCTGCGCGGCCACCTCGCGGCCTGCGAGGAGGCTGTCGCCGAGGGCCTGCCCCTCCGCGGTTATTTCGTGTGGACCCTGATGGACAACTTCGAGTGGGCCTGGGGCTATTCCAGGTACTTCGGCCTCGTTCGCGTGGACCAGCGCACGGGCGAACGCCGGCCCAAGGCGAGTTTTCGCTACTACCGCGACGTCGTCGCGGGTCACGGGCTCTGACCATGGGCGCGATGCCTGATCTCGTTCCCCTGCCGCGCTCGACGGGGCCGGGCCGGGGCCGGCTCGATCTCCGCGGCGGCTTCCGGCTGGCCGCGCCGCCCGGCCTCGAGGCCGAGGCCGCCCTCGTCGGGGAGTGGCTCTCCGGCGCCTTGGCGCCGGGCGGCGCGGGCGCCGACGCCGGCGCGGCAGTCGCGTCCGGTGACGCCGGCGTCCCGCCGGCGACCGTGGAGCTCTCGATCGAAGCGGGCCTTGGCGGCGCCGAGGAATACCGCCTCGAGACGGGCGACGCCGGCGCGAGGATCGCCGCCGGCGGCGCGGCGGGCATCGTCCGCGGCGCGGCGACCTTGCGCGAGCTCGTCCTCTCGGGGGGAAGCCTCCAGGACGGGCTTGTCGTAACCGACGGGCCGCGCTTTCCCTGGCGCGGCTTCATGCTCGACTGCGCGCGGAACTTCTTCCGCGTGGAGTTCATCGAGCGCCTCATCGACCTCGCCGCCCTCCACAAGCTCAACGTCTTCCACTGGCACCTGACCGACGACCAGGCCTGGCGCCTCGACCTGCCTTCGCTCCCCGAGTTGGCCCGCTTCGGCTCCCGGCGCCGGGACCAGCGACTGGCCTGGGTCGTCCACAAGGAGGGCGCCTACTCGCCCGCGGACGCGCGGCGGATCGTGGCCTACGCGGCCGCGCGCCACGTCCTCGTCGTGCCGGAGATCGAGACCCCCGGCCACGCCGTCGCGCTCCTCGCCTCGCATCCCGAACTGTCCTGCGCGGGCAAGACGCGCGAGGGCCTCGCCTTCGAGCCCGAGGACCGCTACGGCGTCTTCGAGGACATCCTCTGCGCCGGGAACGAGGAGGTTTTCGGGCTCCTAGGCAAGGTCTTCGACGACCTGGCCGAACTCTTTCCCGGACCCTACGTCCACGCGGGCGGCGACGAGGCGCCCAAGGCGCGCTGGCTCCTCTGTCCGCGGTGCCGCGCCGTCATGAAGGCGCATAACCTGCGCGACGGCGAAGGCGCCTTCGATCCGGAGCGGCTCCAGGCCTGGTTCATGGGCCGCGTC
>JAEUJG010000115.1 GCA_016794765.1 Spirochaetaceae bacterium
CTCCTCAAGGACCATCCTGACCTTGCGCCGCGAGCCTATGAAGCCCGCGTAGCGGTATTCGCGCGCGAGGATGGCGCGGACGCAATCAAGATCGGAAAGATGGCCCGGGCTCACGACGATCGCGTAGGTGGAGGCGTCGAAGGGATATTCGGCGAGGATGCGCTCGAAGGGTTCGGCGAGCACCGTGACCTCGGGAGGGAAGCGGCCCGGATCGGCGAGGCCCTGGCGCGGGTCGCCGACGGTCACCTCGAAGCCGAGGAGGGGCGCCATCAGGGCCAAGGCGCGGCCGACGTGACCGGCGCCGAGGATGAGGAGTTTTTCGGCGGGTAGGATGGGGTCGTAGAGGAAGCCGTCGACGGGTCCGAGGCTGGGCTTGCCGGAACCGAGCGCGGCAAGCGCGGCGTCCCGGTCGAAACCGATGCCGGCCGCGGGGAGGGAACCGGCTTGGGGCTTCCCTTCCGCGTCGAGGACGGCGAGAAGGCCTCCGGCCTTCGCGGAACCGAAGACAAGGACGCTTCGTTCGCCGCGCTCGAGGCGGGACAGGGCGGACTTGAGCGCCTCGGGATCCCGGACCGGCGCCAGGAGGAGCCTGACGCGGCCGCCGCAGATGGCGGTTTCGCCGAGGGTTTCGCGGCCCGTGAGATCGAGGTCGAGCTCCAGGGCGCCGCCTTCTTCCCTCCCCGCGGCCAAAGCCGCCAGGAGGGCGACGGCACGCTCGATCGCGACGGCTTCCACCTTGCCGCCGCCGACGGTGCCGACGCCGCCGCCGTCGGCGAAGACGGCCATCTTGGAACCGACGCCCCTGGGGGTCGATCCTTCCACTTCCACGACGGCGACGAGGGCGGCTCCCTTGCGGGACGCGGCCGCTTGCAGGGCTTGGAGACTCACGGGCCTTGTTCCTTTCGCGCGCCGCCGGCGCGGCCGGCTATCCTTGAGGCGCGGTCCGAGCATACCCCGGAACCGGACTCGGCTCAAGGCCCGGGTTGCGACCGGATGGGATCCTCGGCGGAAAAACAGCGCTCCACGGCCTTGGCCAGCTCCTCGGAATTCCAGGGCTTGCCGAGGACGACAAAGGCGCCGCCGTCGTCGATCGCCCGCCGGACCGCGTCCTCCTTGGCCTGGCCGGTGATCATGATCGAGCGGATGTCGGGATGGCGCCGCCGGACGCGCACGAGGAACTCGTCGCCGGGGATGCCCGGCATGAGCCAATCGGTGATGACCAAGACGACGCGGACGCCCTCGGCCTCGAGTTCCTCGATGATTTCCATCGCCCGCGCCGCGTCGAGGGCGGTCTCGTACAGGAACGCGTCCCCGAAATGGTTCCGGAGTTCCCGCTTGATGGCGAGGAGGATGATCGCCTCGTCGTCGACGAGAATGATGGCCTTGTCCGGCATCTAAGCCTCCCCGCGGGCGTCGGCCGCGCGCAGCCGAACCGAAAAACGGGTCCGTCCCGGCTCGCTTTCCGCTTCTATTGAGCCGCCCATCGTCGCCACGAGGGAGCGGCAGATGTCGAGGCCGAGGCCAAGCCCCTCGCCCTTTTTTTTGGTGGTGAAGAAGGGCTCGAAAATCCGTCCCCGGATTTCCGGCGGAATGCCGGGACCGTCGTCGGTCACGGAGACGACCACTTCGTCCCCCTCGCGCTCCACGACGATGTCGAGCCTGCCCTGGTAGTTCATGGCCTGCAGGGCGTTGTCCACGAGGTTGATCCAGACCTGGCTCAGGAGATTGGTGTTGCCGAGGGCGGGATCCTCCGTGCGATAGTCGGTCGAGAGGAGCACGCCGTACTTGATCCGGTTGTGGTAGAGCACGAGCACGGTCTCGATGCCCTCCCGGAGCCGGATCGGCGCGATCACCTCCTCGGAGTCGCGGCGGAGGTAATCCTTCAGCGCGGCGACGACGCGGGCCGCCCGCTCGGCGGCGGTGTCCACGACCGCGATCAGGCTCCGGGCGGCGGCGAATTCGGCGGCGACCTCGAGGATGTCCATGCCGCGGGGCAGGGCGGCGCAGGCGATCACCTTGTCGAAGCGGTCGACGAGGCCGGCCTCCGCGGCCAGTTCCGCGGCGCGGCCGGGATCCAGCGTCCCGGCCGCGGCCAGCTTGGCCTCGAGGATCCGGCGCGTTGCGCGATCGACGGGCGGCGCCACCGTGGCCGCGCGGCTCAAGACCAGCTCGATGAGGGAATCGAAGGTTTCCCGCTCTTCCCTGCCGAGATCGCGGAGGAAGGGCGCGAAGCGCGCGAGGCCGCCGCCCAGGAGCTCCACGAGGGAGCGGCTGGAGGAGACTATCGCGCCGAGGGGGGTGTTGAGGTCGTGGGCGACTCCGGCCGACAGCTGGCCGAGGGCGGAGAGCTTTTCCGAGCGGACGATGACCTGTTGGGCGTCGCCGAGCTTGGTCAGGGTCTGCTCGAGTGCCAGGTTCGTCCTCGTGAGTTCGCGGTTGGCGAGCTCGAGGGCCTCGGTGCGCTCAAGGACCTTGGCCTCGAGCCGGACGTTGAGCCGGCGGATTTCCTCTTCGGACCGCCGGCGCTCCGTGAAGTCCCGAAGGAAGGTGCAGACGAGTTCGACCTTTCCCTCCTCGTCGAGGGCGATCGGGAAAACGCTGACGAGCCAAGCCCTCTCGGCCCCGTCGCGCCGCGCCACGATTTCCCGTTCCACGGATTCGCCGCTCGCGAGGACCTCCCGCGCCAGCTCGCCGAAAACCGCTTCCCTGCCGAAGGCGCCTTCCGCCTCCGTCGAGGAAACCCGGAGGGATCCGCCGCGGTCGCTGATCCAGATGGGCATGGGGGCATGTTCCAGGATGCCCTCGAGCTGGTCGGCCAGGTCGTTCACGGTGCCGCCGAAGCGCCGGCTCAGGAAGCCCACACCCAGGATGCCCACAAGGGCGAAACCGGCCCCGAGCACGAGGAGTGTGGCGCGCATTTCGCTTTGTTCGCGGCGCACGCCGAGGACGTCGATGCCGAGCCGTACGACGCCCAGGACCGCGGCGTCGAGGCCGCCGCGATAAGGAATGACGATCTCCTTGACGTGGGCGGCCGCCATGATCCGCTCGGTGACGACGGCGTTCCCGCTCGCGAGGCTTTGCCTGGTCCTATCGAGGTCGGCGAGGCTTACGGGCGTGTCGTTCAAGGCCGGATTCGAATGGGCCAGGACGAGCCCGTCCTTCGTCTCCACGGAAATGGAGGACACGACGGGAATGACGTGGGCGAGTTCCTCGACGAGGAGCCGGGCCTGGTACTTGCCGGAAAAGGTGACCCGGCTTACCGACTCGGCCACGACCAAGGTCAGCGCTTCCGCGAGGCGGTCTTCCTCCCGGGCGCGCAGCCGGTCGAACAGCCGGTCGGCGAGGAGAACGAGCCCCAAGGCGAGGAAGATGACGACGGCGCCGAAGCCCAGGGTCAGGGAAAGCCGATACCGCCTGCCGGCGCTCGTTTTCCGGCGCGGGGAGGGCCGGCTGCCCGCCGGGGGGCTTCCGGGACGGAGAAAGGGCACTTCCGTCATTTATCCTTGACCACGCGGAGGGCGCCGCTCCAGGCCGGATTGGCGCTCGGCCAAGGCTTCTTGAAATCGGCCGGGAGAGGCCCCATCCATCCCGGATAGCGGTTCAAGGTTTCCTTGGTGATCGGAAAAACCGGCACCAAGGCGTGGAAGGGGGCGGGCTGGCCGCGGAGGATCGCATAGGCCGCCTTCATCGCCTCCGCGCCCAGGGGGCCGCAAAACTGGGCCGAATCGATGACCGTCAGCCTGCCCTGCGTGATGTTGTCGACGGAGGCCGGGTCTCCGTCGATGGTCGCGTGGAGTATCTCCGCCCTGCCCGCCTCGTAGAGGGCCTTGGCGAGCGCGAGACCGCCGCCGTCGTTGACCGTGAACACCACGTCGACGCTGCCCTTTGCGGGAAAGGCCGCGAGCAGGTCGGCGGCGGCCTTGGCCCCGCCGATCGGCTCGACCGCCCGGAAGGAAGCGAGGATCTTGTAGCGTTGCCGGGAAGCGACGAGGGCGTCGATGAAGCCGTCCACGCGCTCGACCGTCGAGGATACGTTTGGATACTCGACGAGGACGACGCGTATCTCCCGGTCGTCGGGGAAAAGAGAGGCGATATATTCGCCGTCGAAATAGCCGGCCATGTAATTGTCCGAGCTCCGATATGCGGCCAGCTTGCCTCCGGAAATATACTGGTCGTAAGCCACGACGGGGATGCCGGCGCGGTTGGCCGCCTTGAGGGGCGGGGCGAGGGCGGCGTTGTCGGTCGGTTGGACGATGATCAGCTTCACCCCGCCCGCCACGAAGTCGCTCATTTGGCGGATCTGCGCGGTGATGCCCGCCTCTCCGTCTCCGGCGACCTTGGTCTCGAGGACCACCGTGGGCGCGCCGGAGGCCTTGGCCGCGGCGTTGATCGCCTTGGCCTCCGCCTCGAGACCTTGGCGCATCGCGACCTGCCCGGGGATGTTCATCGACCAGTAGAGCACCCCGATCCGGATCGGCCGGGTTTGGGCCCGGGCCGCCGCCGGGACGAGAAGCAACGCGGCGAGGGCCAAGGCGCTCCGAGACCGCGCAAACCCTTGAAAACAAGTCATCGGATCCCCCTTGCTACCACAAGTTTAGCGTTTGCGCCGCAAAACGCCAGAGCGGCGGAACGGGTATCCACGACGGCGAGCCTTGTGCCACAATGGCGGGCGTTCCGAGGAGAGTCATGCCCCGAGAGTTTTGCCACCGTTGCCGCCGCCCGCGCGATTATTGTCTCTGCCCTTCCTTGCCGCCCATGGAAACGCGGACCCGCATCGTCCTCCTCATGCATCCGATGGAATGGAAGCGGGAGAAGTGCACGACCGGCCGCATCACCTGCCTGAACCTGGCCAACAGCGAGATCATCCCCGGGCTGGCCTTCGACGATCACCCGCGCGTCCGCGCCTTGATCGACGATCCCGCAAACCTACCGATGTTGCTCTATCCCGGCGAGGGGGCGACGGACCTTTCGGAGGAGGGCTTTCCTGCCGGACGCCTGGGCGGCCGCCGCCTGGTCGTCTTCCTCATCGACTCCACCTGGGCCTGCGCCCGCGCGGTCGCCAAGGCGAGCCCTGGCCTCCTAACCCTGCCGCGGCTCAAGTTCACGCCCCGCGAGAAGAGCCGCTGGGTCATCAAGCGCCAACCGGCTGATTATTGCCTTTCCACCCTCGAGGCGGTGCACGAACTCCTCCTCTCGCTGGAGGAGGCCGGGATCGAGGAATACGAAGACAAGTCGCGGCTCCTGGACGTCTTCGCCGCGATGCAGGCGGCGCAGGTTGAGGCCAAGGAGCGGGCGCCCCGTCCGCGGCACTTTTCTCGCCGCGCCGGTCGGGCGCTAGGCGCCGAGGAAGAAGGGCGCGTGGCTGGAGGTGAAGACGGGGGGAGTCCGGCGGAGGATGGCGGCGATCGGCGCGCTTGATTCGAAGTCGCCGCGGAGGAAGGATCGGACCTCGTCGCGGTTCCAGCCCGCCGGATGGGAAAACTCGCAATAGAGCGAGAGGTCGCCTTCGTAAAAGGCGCGGGCGCCGTGCCGGGCCGCCTCGGGACTCGTGGCCGGCATGTTGAAGACCGCCACGTTGAGAAAGTCGATCTTCGCCGCGCGCCCGGCGATGAAGTCCCGCGTGCGAAGGGCCGCGTCGCGGCTTTCCGCCGGCGTGCCGAAGAGCACGTAGAGATAGGTCCCGATCCCGGCCCCGGCGAGGGCCTCGAGGATGCGGTCGATCTCCTCGAGCCTGGTGCCCTTGCCGAGCGCGTCCAGCACGGCCTGGTCGCCCGATTCGAGGCCGAGCTGAAGCATGCGGCAACCGGAGTCGGCCAACCTTCGGCAGAAGGCGGGATCGGCCAGGACGCTTGAGAAGCGGGCGAAGCCGTACCAAGGCGCGCCCGGAGGATTCTCCGCGAGGGCGCGAAGATGGAGCGGCGCGATCTCGTTGTCGGTGAAGTGGAAGAGTCCGGGGGAAAAGCGCCGCCCCAGCTCCGCGAGATCGGCGTTCGCCCGGGCGGCGGGGAGGCCGCGATAGGCGGAACCCTCGGCCGTCTCCGGACAGAACCCGCAGCGCCGCCAGGGGCAGCCGGTCGAAAAGTTGTACGGCGTTATCCGCGTCGGGGAAAAATAGCGGAGCGTGTCGAAATCGCCGAACTCGGGACAAACGGGCCCGCGGGGGCCCGCGCCGGCAAGGTCCGCGCCTGGCTCCGCTTCCAGCTCGGCGTCCAGGGCCGGCTCGCCGGGGCCCGGCAGGAGGGCGTCGACGAGGCCGTCGAAGGTTTCGTCCCCGCCGAGGAGCCCGAGCGAGCGCCAGGAGGTGACGAGGCCGCCGCCTAGGAGGATCCGCGTCCGCGGATGCTCGGCGCGGAGGAGCCCGACCAACGCGAAGGCCGGCAGGGCCTGGCTCAGGAAGACGATCGACACGCCGACCGTGGCCTCGGGATCCTCGGCCAGCTCCGCCGCGAGGCGCCTTGAAAAAAAACCGTAAAAGACGCTCGAACGGTGCTCCGCCGCCGCGGCGACGAGGTCGGCGCGCCGGAGGGGAGAGCGGTTCGCGTCGCGGTAATCGGCGAGCCCCGCCTCCGCGCCGAAAGGCTCCGACACGAACTTGAGGGACCTGTTGAGGTCGCGCACGGCGCGGACATAGCGGTCGAAATTGGCGTAGGTGCCGGGGCTTCTCAAGGCCTCCGCCGCGCCGCGCCGGCGCCGCAGGGCGCCGCGGGTCCAGGTGTCCTCCGGGGGATCGGCGCGTTCCGCCTCAAGCAGGTACTCGAGGCCCTCCTGGCAAAAGTCGAGGCAACGGACGGAGCGGCCGCGGCTCCGCAGGTAGCCGGCCAGCCTGGCTATGCCGAGCGGCGGCTCCGGGCTGCGGGCGCCGGGGGGATAGATAAGCAACATACGAGGGCGAGTATATCGATTTGCGGGAACCGCGGGAACCGCGGGAACCGCGGCGACCGGCGGGCCGCCCTTCCCGCCCCGCCTGGGCGATCAAGCCACGGAGTCGGGGGCGTCGTGGGCCGCGAGCCACGCGGCGAGGGGGCGGCGGCGAGTCGGCACCATGGAGGCGCAGGCTTCGAAGAGTTCCATGCGCAGGGCCGGGGCGAAGCCGAGAAGGAATTCCTCCGCCGATCGGTCTCCCGAAAAAAAGAGCTCCGAGGTTTTGACGCGTTCGATCCAGGCCGCCGGTTCGAGCCGGTGATAGAGGTAGAGGGCAAGGGGCGAGTTCTTTAGGTCGAAGGACGAGGCTTCGAGCCTGCCGTCCTTGAGGAGCCGATACACGGCGTGCCGCGTGTGAAGCCGGGCCGGCGCGGGGCGTTCGGGCAGGTAGCTCATCAAGGTTTCCCGCGGCACGGCCTCCCCCTGCGGGGGATCGGCGCCCTCGTGCGGGCGCTCGGGCACCTCGCCCATGAAGAGCGCCATGGGCGCGTCGCCGCCTGAAACGAGGGCTACCGCTTCAAGGAGCCCGACGGCCAGGAGCTTGGCGCGCAGGTAGGCGCGGCCGCAGGCCAGGTTGCGTCGGGCGGTCGCCTCCAGGGCCTCAAGCTCGCCGGCGCTCGGGACCCCGCGGTAGTCATGGAAAATCGTCGCCGGATCGAGGTGGCGGAAAAAGGCCAGCATCTTTTGCAGCGCCTGTCGGTACTCGACGATGCTGAATGCGCCGTGGCGCCGCAGGGGGGCGTTGGACTCGGGCAGCAGTTTCCAGGTGTTCGACAGGAAGCGGGCGGGATCGTCCAGGCGGAAGTCGCGGACATCGGCGTTGGCGAAGGCCACGGCCCGATGGATCATCGCCTGGAGGGCCGCTTGGTCCAGGATGAGGCGCTCGCTTTCGGCGATGGCGGCGAGACGCCGCTCGAGCAGCGCTGCCATGGAGCGCCCCTGCGCGTCGGGGCCGCGAAAGGGCTGGCTGGCGGCGATGCAGGCGGCCGCGGCGAGAAGCTCGGCCAAGGGAAAATGGTCTACGAGGAGGCGAAGCATGACCAGGGTGCTCAGGAACTCGTTGAGGCCGCCGAAGGATTGGACCGCGCGGCCCGCCTCGAAACCGAACAGGGCGCGGGTGACGCGGAAGGGAAGATCCTCCGGCGAAACCGTCGAACGGAGGAAGACCTGGCCCTCCCGAAGCTCGAGGTAGTCGTCGAGGAGAGATTCGATTTCCGGCGTCACGCCGTCGTCCACCTGGTAGTAGATGAGATCATGGAAGATCGCGGCTAGCACGAGTTCGGGATCTCGATGCAAGCCCGAGCCTTCGTCGAGAAAGCCGAAGACATGCTCGAGGGTATGAAACTCGCGCGACTGGTAGGACATGACCCGATGGACGAGGACGGCGATGCGCTCCAGGTCGCCGCACTCGCAGGAAAGGCGTTTCTCGTCGGCTATGGCCATGAAGACGCGGATGAGACGCTGGATCGAACCCTGCTCCATATGAACTCCACCGAACAGTATCGCGCATCGGCGGGCTCTTTGACAAATTCGGCTCTTTTTTTCAAGGATCGCGGCCGGATTACCGGGATGTAAGGGAGGAGGCGGCGAGTGTAAGGCTCGAATAATGGCCGCGCGCGCGGCCCTGA
>JAEUJG010000203.1 GCA_016794765.1 Spirochaetaceae bacterium
ATGGATGGCGCGCCAGCGAGAACCCCGGCCCGGAGGAAGCCTGCAGGAGGCGGGCGACCGCAGGGCGACTCCTGCCACGAGTCAAACGGCAAGGCCCGAACCGTCCGGCAGGACGGTTTTTTCTTTTTGGGCGGTGCAGGATGCCGCCGCCCGCCAGAAGGCGGGCATACAACACCATTCCATTCGGCAAACGGAGCGAGCGACGTAGTCGAATGCCGTCGCGCGCCGGCCGGAGGCCAGGAAGGCGCAGGGATGCGCGCCGCCAGCGCGAAGGCACCGGCGCGGCCCGGCGCCGGGTTGTCCGCGATGCCGCATCGCCGCGCCGCCGTGCTATACTCCCGGCCCATGGAAACGACCGGGATTTTCGCCGCGATCGAGGCGGCCTACCAGGATGGGACCTTCCCCTGCGCGGTCGTCGCCGCGCGCTTCGACGGCGGAAGGCGAATTTTCAAGGCGATCGGCTGCCCGGACCCGGAAGGACGGGCAGGGGTTCCGGCCTCGGAGGCCACCCTCTTCGACCTGGCGAGCCTGACCAAGCCCTTGGCGACGAGCCTCCTGGCGCTCAAGGCGGTGGAGGCGGGCGGTCTCGAGCTCGACGCGCCGCTCGGCCGGTATCTGCCCGGAGCCGCCGGCGCCTCCCTCGGAGCCACCGTCCGCCAGGTCCTGGCCCATACGGCCGGCCTCCCTCCCGAGCCGCGGCTCCAGTCCTTTTTTCCCGATCCCGGCCGCATCGATCGCGAGGAGGCCGTCTCCCGGCTATTGGCGATCGAGCCCGAGGGCCGGCCGGGACTCCGCGTCGTCTATTCCTGCACCGGCTTTCAACTCCTCGGTCTCGCGCTGGAACGGATCGGCGGCGCCCGCCTTTCGCTCTTGTTCGCGCGCGAGATCGCGGGGCCTCTTGGGCTTTCCGACGGACGGGGGCCGGGCGCGACCGCATCCGCCCCGACCGCGACCTTCCTTCCCGCCCCCGAGCTGGGAGAGCGCTGCGCTCCGACGGAATCCTGTCCCTGGCGCGGCCGGCGCCTTAAGGGCATGGTCCACGACGAAAGCTCCTACTGTCTGGGCGGCGACGGCGGGAACGCCGGCCTGTTCGCCAACCTCGCCGGAGCCGAGGTCCTGTTCTCCGTCTGGAAGGACGGCGCCGGATTGCTGGCCGAGTCGACCGTCCGGATGGCGCGCGCCTTGGCAACCGCCGGACTCGAGCGGCGGCGGGGTTTGGGCGTCCAGCTTCACGACGCCGAAACCTGCGATACCCCTGCCTGGCCGGAAGATGCCTATGGGCACACGGGCTTTACCGGGAACAGCGCCTGGTGCGCGCCCGCTTCCCCCCCTGAGCCCGCGTCGGGCGATGCCGGCGGGCCGGGAGTCAGCGTCGTGAGCCTGACGAACCGGGTGTACTTCGGCCGTGCCGAAACCGCCGCCAAGATTGTCCGCTTCCGGCACGAGCTTCATGGCGCCGTGGCCGAGCTCGCCTTCGCCCGCGCCCGCGCCCGCGCCCACACCCGCTCCCGGGAATGACGGATTCCCACTCTTTCATGACGCCCCGCCCTCGCCGGCGGGGCTTTTTGTTCCCACGGCGCAGCCCCATCGGCCGCGCCCAAGCCCACCGGTCACCACGTAGAGCGGTATTTCACAAAAATGCACTGACCGATGAAATATTGATACAGTTTCCTTTGCCAGAATTCGGATCCGGGTTTACAGTGTCAGTTCACCGAAGTTGAAATCTTTTTTCGTGTCGTACCTGTTCGGTAACTCAATTTTTCGGAGGCTTTCATGAAACGCATCATCGCAACCCTCGCCCTGGCGGCCTGCGCGCTTTCGGCGGCCATCGCCCAGGCGCCGACCATTCCCGAACTCAAGGGAAAGAGTCTCGAGATCTCCCTCTGGACCCACGAGGATCCCAACCGGATGGTCATCGAGCGGAAGTACATCGAGGAATTCATGGCCGCCAATCCCGGCGTCAAGGTCGACTACCAGACCTACCCCTCCGGCAAGATCTGGGAGAAGCTCACGACGGCCTTCGCCGCCAACCAGGGCCCGGACATCTTCAACATCGTCATCACCTCGGCCGTGTCCTTCATCGAGAACGGCCGCGTCGCGCCCGTGGACTACAAGACCGTCGGCGCCAAGAACGCCGCCGGCCTCGAGGCGAAGTACCTTCCCGGCCTGCTCGCGCCGGTGATCGTCGACAAGGAAATCTACGGCATGCCCCTCGAGATCACGAACATGTCCATCTACCTGAACCGGAGGATGTTCCGCGAGGCGGGCTTGGATCCGGACAAGGACTATCCCAAGACCTGGGAGGACGTGATGGCCGTGTCCGAGAAGATCGCCAAGCGCGACGGACAGATCCTCACGCGCCGCGGTTTCGACTTCCGCTACGACGGCTACCTCACCACCGTCATTCCGATGGTCGAGCAGCTCGGCGGCGAGCTCGTCTCCAAGGACGGCAAGGACGTCATCGTCGGCGACGCCGCCTGGCTCAAGGTCCTCCAGTACCTCAAGGACTTCGGACCGAACGGCAAGAACCTCGGCTCGCCCACCTACACGCCCGCCCGCAACCAGTTCGACCTCAACAAGGGCGAGGTCGCGATGTCCATCTCCGGCCTCTACCAGGAGGCGCGCATGAAGGCGGCCAATCCCTCCTTCTACGAGTCGAAGGACTGGATGGTCATTCCCTTCCCCCAGTGGAAGGACGCCAAGCGCAAGGTCACCGCCAACTTCTCCGGCCACTACTACATGGTCAATTCGCAGTCCACGAAGCCCGAGCAGGTCGCGGCCTGGGCCCTCGTCAACTACATGCTGTCCCACGGCGAGGAATACCTTTCCAAGGTCGCCATCGTCCAGCCGACCATGAGCCTCTTCGAGTCGCCCACCTACAAGGCGATGCCCTACTCCAAGGTTTTCGAGCAGGACTTCGACGCCTCCAAGATCGTCTACATCGGTCCCATGAGCTCGCGCATCAACAGCTTCCTCAAGGAAGCCTTCGAGTCCGTCATGGTCGGCGGCGTGGAGCCGCAGAAGGCCCTGGAGAAGCTCCGCAAGGACTGCAAGGCCTTCCTGGCCGAGAACAGCTGATCGAAGGACCAGCCGGCCCGGCCGCGGGCCGGGCGGCGGGGCGGGCCTCCCTGGCGGAGCGCCCGATCCCGCCCCGCCGCCGCGCGGCCGATTTCGACCAACCCTAAGGAAGCCAACTTGAGCACACTTCGAAAGAGACGATCGCTCGAAGCCCGGAAGAACGCGTGGGGCTGGGTCTTCGTGGCGCCGGGCATACTATTCTTCTCGACCTTTTCCCTCTATCCCATCCTCAACGCGATCTGGACCTCCTTCCTGAACAAGCGGCTTCTCTCCCTGAAGCCGCCGAAGTTCGTGGGCCTCAAGAATTACGAGCTTGTCCTCTCGTCGCCCGATTTCTGGAATTCGGTGCGCGCCTCGGCGACCTTCTGCCTCGGGGTCTTCCTGCCCGTCTTCCTCCTCTCCTTCCTCTTCGCCGCCCTGATCTCGACCCGGCCCCGCGGCAAGCGCCTCTTCCAGATGGCGCTCTATTCGCCGGCCGTGCTGTCCTCCGTCGTCACCGCGAGCGTGTGGCTCATCATCTTCGATCCGCGCGGCCTCGCGAACCAGTTCCTGAACGGCCTCATGGGCACGCCGGGAGTCGACCACCGCTGGCTGGCCGACCGGACCATGGTCCAGATCTCGACGATGCTCGTGTACATTTGGAAGGTGGTCGGCTATTACACGATCCTCTTCGTCACCGGCAT
>JAEUJG010000544.1 GCA_016794765.1 Spirochaetaceae bacterium
GCCTCAAGACCGGCGAGGTCTACCGGGACCGTTGGTTCGGCGCCGACTTCGCCGCCTACGGCCGCTGGTTCGTCGGTTTCAGGATCTAGGAGCCGGGCCCGAAAAGCCCGGACTACCGATCCTTGGCGCGCCGCACTCGAAACCCCGGGGACGGCGCGCTATAGTTAGGTAAACCTTTTCAGCGCCGGCGGCCCCCGCCCTTCGCGATGGGCGCGCTTTCCCGGCCGGCGCAAGGAGCACGAAGTGAAGCGACTCCTCCTCTCCCTCGTCCTTCCCCTGCTTGGACTCGCGTTGTTCGCCGCGGAACCCTTGCCGCTCGGCCGCATCGACTACGTCGAGGGCGGCGTGAGCCTCACGCGCGCGGGCAAGGTGCTGCCCGACCCCAATCCCGACGATCCCCTCTTCTCGGGGGATCTCGTGAAGACCGCCGGCGACGGCCTCCTCGTCATAGCGATGGACAAGTCGACGGGAATGGGAGGCACGATCACCGTGCGCTCCAAGTCGGCCCTCTACCTCCGCCTCTCCGAGGCCAAGGGGGAGAAGAAGACTCAGATAGACCTCCTCGCGGGCTCCGTCGGCTCCAAGGTCAAGAAGCTCGCCTCCGGCGCGGGCACGATGCAGGTCACGACCGGCGGCACCGTCGCCGGCGTCCGCGGCACCGAATTCGAGGTGGCGGTCTCCGTCAACGAAGCCTCTCTCGTCGTCTGCTCGGAGGGCGAGGTGAGCTACGGCGACGGCAAGGAAGAGGTACCCGTTCCCGCGGGCAAGGCCGTGGAAAAGCGCCCGGGCGAGCGCCTGCGCTACCTGCCGGTCGCCGTCTCCTCGGTGCGTCAGTTCCGTGAAAAATGGATCGCCGACGAGATAGCCGCCTTCCGCGCCGACCCCGTCCGCGCCCTGGCCTTCTACGAGAAGAACTACACGACCCTGTCCGGCAACTTCGCCAAGGCCTTCGAGCCCTTCCAGAAGAGCGAGGTCCTGCGCAAGTGGATCGAGGAGGACCGCGCCGGCGCCAAGCCCCGCGCCCTCGACCCCGCCGTCATGCGCGAAAAGAAGGCGATCGTCGGCGACCTCCAGAGCCTCCGCAAGACCCTCTTCATCTTCGAGCGCGTCTATTACCGCCTCGAGGAGATCGAAGGCCTCGTCGCGGGCACCGCCCTCGAGCGCCGCGAGCTCCGCCCCGGCCTTACCGCCGGCGACTTCCTCCGCAGGGTCAGGGACGAGCGCGATGGCCTCGCCCGCCGCGTCGGCCTCTTCCGCTACGCGGAGAAGCTCTACGAGCTCCGCAACGAGGGCGGCGCGGGCATGCCCGGCTCCTCGGGCGGCGACGGCTTCTTCGGCGACGACTCGGACTTCTTCGGCGGCTCGGACTTCTAGCCCGGATATCGCGCCCTTGGCGCGGACATCGCGCCCGGGGGTGCTTGCCCGCGCCCCCGGGCGCCGCTATCATCGACGGCACGGCGCCGCGGGCCCCTTGCCCGGTCCCCGCGCCACGGAGGTTTCGCATGACGACCGTTCTCTCCCTCGGCGGTTCCATCGTCGCGCCCGAGGGCCCCGATCCCGTCTTCCTGAAGGCGTTCCGCTCCCTCGTCGACCGCCACTTGGCCGTCGACCCCGCCCGCCGGCTCATCCTCGTCGTCGGCGGCGGCGGCCCCGCCCGCTCCTGGCAAAAGGCCTTCCGCGAAGCCGCCAGGCCCGAGGACGCGGCCGACGATTCGGCCCAGGACTGGATCGGCATCATGGCGACCCGCCTCAACGCGGAGCTCGTGCGCGCCCTGATGGGAGCATTGGCCCCCCAGGACGTCGTCACCGATCCCACCGCCGTCGACCTCTTCATGGGCCGAGTCCTCGTCGCCGCGGGCTGGAAGCCGGGCTGGTCGACGGACTACGACGCCGTCCTCCTCGCGGAGAAGTTCGGCGCCGGCGAGGTGGTCAACCTTTCCAACATCGAGAAGGTCTACACCGACGACCCGCGCAAGAATCCCGCCGCCAAGCCCATCGACGCGATCTCCTGGGGCGACTTCAAGAAGCTCGTCGGAGAGGAGTGGAAACCCGGCGCCAACGCGCCCTTCGATCCGGTCGCGACGCGGCGCGCCGCCGAGCTCGGCCTCCGCGTCGTCTGCGCCGCGGGCAGGAACCTCGACAACCTCGAGGCCCTCCTCGAAGGCAAGCCCTTCGTCGGGACGACGATCGGCCCGAACTGAGGGCGCCAGCCCCTCCCGGCGCCGCTTCGGGCGCAATCGGCGATCCGCCCACGGAGCCCGCGGCACTCCGCCGCCCCGCCCGCCCCGACGGCGCTTTTCGCGCGGCCATCGCCCCGCCTTCCGAGGCGGGGCTTTTTTTTCCCGTTTCGCGATCCGGGAAAGCGTCGTATCATGCCATGCGGGAAGACGCCGCGGGTGGCGCCTTTCGCGGGAGGCCGCGATGACGACCGGATCGAGGGAAGACGACTACATCGCGCGCTCGCACGCGCGCTGCGCCGCCCACGGCATCGAGGGCTCGCTCGTGCATTCGCGGCGCATCATCGAAGGCGCCGAGCTCGCAGCCCGGCTCGCCGCCCGCCGCGGCCTCATCGAGGCGGGCGCGCCCGTCGCGGAGGGCCTCCGCGGCTTCGTGCGCGGCGCCGGGTTTTTCGGCAGGCACACCGAAGCGGAAGGCTGCATCCTCTCCGTCCAGGGAGATCCGGGCATCCTCGCCGAGGCAACCGCCCTCCGGATGGTTCCCGGCGCCTTCATGGACGAGGCGAGCATCGGCACCAACGCGATGGGCACGACCCTGGCGGAAGGTTTCCCGCTCCAGGTCTCGGGCGCGGAGCACTACATCGCGGCCTACCGCCGCTGGACCTGCTCGGGCGCGCCCATCCGCGATCCCGCCGGCCGGGTCGTCGGCGCCCTCGACCTGACGGGGTACTCGGCGGACGTCCACCTCCACACCCTCGGCATGGTCGTCGCCGCGGTCGCCGCCGTGGAGAACCTCCTCGCCCTCGGGGAACGCGAGGCCTCCCTGCGCTCGCACGCCCGCTTCACCGACGTCCTCCTCGACTCCATAGAGGCCGGCATCGTCTCCGCGGCCCTCGACGGCCGTATCCTTTCGGCCAACGCGCAGGCCGCCCTCCTCTTCGGCCTCGACCGCGACGCGTTGCGCGCCCGCCGGGCCGAGGCCCTCTTCGAAGGCTGGGACAGCGTGCTCGCGGCCTTTCTCGCCGGTCGCGAGTTCCAGAACGAGGACGTGCCGGTCGCCGCGGCCTCCAACCGCCTCCTCCTCAACCTCTCCGCCTACCCGGTCCGCGACGAGGCCGGCGCGCCGACGGCCGTCATCCTCGTCTTCAAGGACGTGCGCAAGGTCCGCCGCCACGCGGACCAGATCCTCGGCAGGCGGGCCCTCTACACCTTCGACAAGATCCTCGGGGACTCCCCGGCGATGCGCGAAGCCAAGGCCTTCGCCGAGGGTGTCGCCGCGGGGCGCTCCACGATCCTCATCTCCGGCGAATCGGGCACGGGCAAGGAGGTCTTCGCCCAGGCCATCCAGAACGCCAGCCCGCGGCGGAACGAGGCCTTCGTCGTCCTCAACTGCGGCGCCATCCCGCGGACCCTCATCGAATCGGAGCTCTTCGGCTACGTGGAAGGCGCCTTCACCGGCGCCAAGCGCGGGGGCCAGCCGGGCAAGTTCGAGGTGGCCGACGGCGGCACGATCTTCCTCGACGAGATAGGCGAAATGCCCCTCGACATGCAGGTGCGCCTCCTCCGCGTCATCGAGGAAGGCACGGTATCGCGCATCGGCGGCACCCGCGAGATTCCCGTGGACGTGCGGATCATCGCGGCGACGAACAAGGACTTGGCCGCCGAGGTCGCGCGCGGCAACTTCCGCATGGACCTCTTCTACCGGCTCAACGTCCTGCCCCTCCGCCTTCCGGCCCTCCGCGAGCGCCCCGAGGATCTCCCCCTCCTCCTCGACCACTACATGCGGAAGATCTCGCGCAAGCTGAACCGCCGGCCGGTGCCCGTCCCGCCCGCCTACCTCGAGGCCCTCGCGCGTTCTCCCTGGCCGGGCAACGTCCGCGAACTCGAGAACTTCATCGAACTCGTCGTCAGCACGGAACGGCTCCCGCCCCTCCCCGGCTCCGCGGTCGGCGCCCCCTCCCCCGCGACATACACCCGCCCGGAAGGCCTCGAAGCCGGGCCGCTCGGGGACGAGAAACCGGCCGGCGTGGATCCGGCCGGCGCGGCGGCGACGGGTGCGGCGACGGCCGCATCGGCGGGAGCCGAGCCGGAAGCGCTCCTACCCCTTCTTAGCCTCGAGGAACTTGAGGGCCGCCATATCCGTCGGGTCCTCGCGGCGACGGGCGGCAACGTTACCCGGGCCGCCGCGATTTTGGGGATAGGCCGCAACACCCTCTACCGCAAGCTCGAACACTTCGGCATACCGGACTCTGGCGAAGCGCCCGGGAGCGAAGATCGCTCCATTGCGGAACAACGTTCGATTTTGGAACGAGACCTGGTCCTCTCGGCGTTCTGATTTGGAACAGCCCGCCGGGACGCCGGGATCGCAGGCCGGCGCGACGCGCCATGCGGTTCCCGGCGCCGGCAAACATCTCCTTCCCTGAAATACATTTAGTCATTTCGCGCAACTTCTCCGATGTCACGCAGACCTTGGCATGGATCCTGCAATCTTGTCACGGCATCCCAAACCATCGGAGGCGTACATGTTCGGCTATGTCGGCACCCTGCTCAGGATCGATCTCACGAACCGGAAGATAGCGAAGGAGCCCCTCGACCTCGGGGCGGCGGCCAAGTTCATCGGAGGGCGCGGGCTCGGCACCGCCATCCTCGCGCGGGAGATCGACCCCAAGGTCGACGCCCTCTCCCCCGCCAACAAGCTCATCCTGGCGACGGGCCCCCTCACTGGCACCGCCGCGCCGACGGGCGGCCGCTACATGGTCGTCACCAAGTCCCCCCTCACCGGCACCGTCGCCTCCGCGAACTCCGGCGGCTTCTGGGGCGCCGAGCTCAAGAACGCCGGCTACGACGCGGTGATCCTCGAGGGCAAGGCCTCTTCCCCCGTCTACCTCTCGATCGCCGACGGCGAGGTCAAGCTCGAGGACGCCTCTGGCCTCTGGGGCTCCCTCGTCGGCAAGACCACGGACAGCCTCGTCGCCAAGCACGGGGAGAAGGCTCGCGTCCTCTGCATCGGCCCCGCCGGCGAGAAGCTTTCCCTCCTCGCCTCCGTGATGAACGACAAGGACCGCGCGGCCGGCCGCTCCGGCGTCGGCGCCGTCATGGGCTCCAAGAACCTCAAGGCCGTCGTCGTCCGCGGCACCGGCTCCGTCGCCGTCAAGGATCCCGAGGCGCTCAAGGCCGCCGTCAAGGACTGCCTCGCGAAGATCAAGGCGAACGGCGTCACGGGCTCCGGCCTCCCGACCTACGGCACCGCGGTCCTCGTCAACATCATCAACGAGAACGGCGTCCTGCCGACCGACAACTTCCAGCGCTCCTACGATCCCAAGGCGGAGGCGATCTCCGGCGAGACCCTCGCGGAGAAGTTCCTGAAGAAGCGCGAGGCCTGCTACCGCTGTCCGATCGGCTGCGGCCGCTACTGCGAGACGGACGGCATCGAGGGCGGCGGCCCCGAGTACGAAACCATCTGGGCCTTCGGCTCGGACTGCGGCGTGAGCGACCTCTCCGCCATCGTCAAGGCGAACTACTGGTGCAACGAGTACGGCCTCGACACGATCTCCGCGGGCGCCACCCTCGCCGCCGCGATGGAGCTCAAGCAGCGCGGCCTCGTGCCCGCCGCCGCGGCTCCCGGCCTCGAGTTCGGCAACGCCGCCGCCGTCGTCGAGTGGACCAAAAAGATGGGCGCACTGGAGGGCTTCGGCGCCGACCTCGCCGCCGGCTCCGCCCGCCTCTGCGAAAAGTACGGCGCCCCCGAGCTCTCCATGACCGTCAAGCGCCAGGAGATCCCCGCCTACGATCCGCGCGGCATCCAGGGCCACGGCCTCCAGTACGCGACCTCGAACCGCGGCGGCTGCCACGTCCGCGGCTACCTCATCTCCCCCGAGATCCTCGCCCTGCCCGAGAAGCTCGACCGCCTCTCCCTCGAAGGCAAGGCCGCCTGGGCCAAGGCCTTCCAGGACCTCACCGCGTGCATCGACTCGCTGGGTCTCTGCCTCTTCACCTCCTTCGCGATGGGCGCCGACGACTACGCCAGGCTCCTCAACGCGGTCTGCGGCACCGAGCACACGGGCGCCACGATCAACCTCTCCGGCGACCGGATCTGGAACCTCGAGCGCGGGTTCAACCTGGCGGCGGGCATCGCGCCCTCCGAGGACCGGCTCCCGAAGCGCCTCCTCGAGGACCCGATCCCCGACGGCCCCTCCAAGGGCTGGACCCACAAGCTCGACGTCCTCCTCCCGCAGTACTACGAGCTCCGCGGCTGGTCCAAGGAAGGCCTCCCGACCAAGGCCAAACTCTCGGCCCTCGGGCTCGAGTAGGACCGGGCTATGGCGGCCGGCGCGGTCCATGAGGTGCGGCTCTTCGCCACGCTACGGACGGGGCGGGGCAAGGTCGTCGTCCTCGAGACCGAACGGCCGTCGACTCCCGCGGAACTCCTCGGGCGCCTCGGCATCCGGCGGGAAGAGGTGGCCATCCTCCTCGTGAACGGGCGGGACGGAAGTTTCGACGCGCCCCTCGCGACGGGCGACTACCTCTCGGTCTTCCCTCCCGTCGGGGGCGGCTGACCTTGGGCCGCCACGACCGCGACCTCATCTTTTCCGAGGAGGAAAAGGCGAGGCTCCGCGCCTCGCGCGTCCTCGTCGCCGGCTTAGGCGGCCTCGGAGGGCAGGTGCTGGAGCTCCTCCTCCGTCTCGGCGTCGGCTCGGGGCCGGGCGGCCTCCTGCGGGCCCTCGATCCCGACCGCTTCGAGGAATCGAACCTGAACCGCCAGCTCCTCGCCACCCGGACGAGCCTCGGGCGCCCCAAGGCGGAGGCCGCCCGCGGGCGGGCGGCCCTCGTCGACGCGGACTGCCGCGTCGAGGCGCTGGAGGCGGCCCTGGATTCGCGCAACGCGTCCGCTATGCTCGACGGGATCGACCTCGCGGTCGACTGCCTCGATTCGGTGGAGGCGCGCCTCGTCCTGGCCGAAGCCTGCGCCGCCCGCGGCCTCAAGCTCGTGCACGGCGCGGTGGCGGGCTGGTACGGCCAGGTCGCCGTGCTCCGGCCCCGCCGCGATTCGCTGGCGCGGCTCTATCGCCAGGGCGCGGGGCCCGGCCTCGAGGCGGCGCTCGGCAATCCCGCATTCTCCCCCGCCCTCGTCGCCTCCCTCGAGGCCTGCGAGGCGGCGAAGCTCCTGGCGGGCCGGGAAAGCGCCCTCGCCGGCCGCGTCCTCAGGCTCGATCTCCTCGAGATGGAATTCGAGGTCTTCGAACTCGGCTGAGGCGCCGGGCTCGCCGGACGCCTCGGGCCGGGCCGGGCCGGGCCGATGGCGCGCGCATCGCCAGGCGCGTTGGGCGCGCCCGGCTCCTAGGGCTTGGCGGGCGGCGCGGCCTTCGCCGCGCCTTCCGCCTCGTCGAGCCGCGCCAGCAGGGCCTTCCCGCGCGCGGCCTCCTTCTCCTTGCCTAGTTCGCCGGCGAGCTCGCCGAGGGCGACGAGGGACTTCCGCACCACGACCGCCTCGTTGGCCGCGATGGAGGTGTCAAAGGCGCGGCGCCAATAGGCGTAGGCCTCTTCGCGCTTGCCGAGGCGGCGCGACAGCGCGGCGACGGCGGCGAGGTCGGCGGCGATGCCCTTGCCGTTCTCGGCGCTCTTGTCCGCGGCCAGGGCGCCGAGGGCCTCGGCCAAGGCCGCCTCCGGCTGGCCGGCCCGCGAAAGGATGGAGGCGCGCATGTAGTGGTTGGAGGCGAGCTCGGTCCACCGCTTTCCCTTGAGATTGATCGCCGCCGCCTTCTCGAGGTCGGCCAGGGCCTCGGGTCCCCGGCCCATCGCGGCCTTGGCGGTCGCCGCGTCGTGCAGCGCCACGGCCGTCGCGGCCTCGTCCCCTTGCGCCAGGGCCAGGGACTCCCCGAACAGGGCCAGGGCCGCCTCGCGCTCACCGCGGCCGAAGGCCAATTCCCCGAGGCCGGCCTTGGCCAGGGCGGCCGCGACCTTGGAGCCGGCCATGCCGGCGTAGGCCAGGGCCTCGGCGAACTCGCGCTCCGCGTCCTCGCGGTTCCCCGCGGCGAGATAGGCGCGTCCGAGCGAGGCCCGCGCGCGCGCCACGCCCTCGACATTGTCCACGCGCGAGTTCGCGTCCAGGGACTCCCGGTAGAAGCTTACCGCCGACTCGTACTCGCCGCGCGCCAGGAAGCCGTCGGCCAGCGCGGCGTACTCGGCCGCCTTGTTCCGCGTGTCGTAGACCTCTCCCGTGCCCTTGGGCGCCGAGGAGCAGGCGCCGAGCGCCGCCGCCGCGGCGACGGCCGCCGCCAACGCGGCCGCGGGCACCACGGCCCGAACCCGGATGTCGTTTCGCTTCATCGTTCCTCCGCTTCCCCGCCGGGCTATAATTCCGCGTCGCGCAGGCTCTGGTAGACCGGCGCCTGGTCCCTGCGCTCCGGGATGCCGCCCCGGAGGAGGGGATTGTTCTTGAGCCCCTCCAGGACGTCCTGCGCCTTGCCGATCGCCGTCCGGGTCTCCTCGAGCGTCGCCGCGATCGTCGGCATCTGCGCGTTGAGCGTCGTCGTCATGGACTGGATGTTCCGGAGCGTCTTCTGCGTCTCCGCCAGGCTCCCGATCAGGCTGTTGTAGAGGGCGTTCTTGTCGTCCAGGATGGTCTTGATCGAGCCCTTCGGGTCGAGGAGCTTGGGCACGAGGCCGGTCGGGTCGCGGAGGGCCTCGGTCGTCGCCTCCAGATTGAGCGTTATGCGATTGATAGAGGACACGAGGTCGTCCGCCTTGGCCACGACCGATTGGGCCTGGTCCTTCACGCCGACGACCAGGGCCTCGACGCCGGCCATCGTGTCCGCCGCGTCGCCGACGATCTGCCCGAGCGGGCCGGAGCTCTGGCCGGCCAGGGCGCGGTTCACCTCCGTCAGCGTCCGGTTCACGGTGACGACGGTCTTGTTGACGTTCTCGAGGAGGGGGTTCACGTTGGCGAGGAGCCGGGTGATCGTGTCGTCCTTCGGCGGGATGTCCACGAGCTCCTGCTCGAGGAGGGCCTGACCCTCGGGAGAGTCGGCCGTCGGCACGAAGGCCCCCTCCTCCAGCCGGGCCTCGCCCTTGCCGGGATGGAAGAGGAGCTGGGAGCCGAGGCCGATGGGCGAGGTGACGAGCTCCAGGATCGAGTTGTGCTTGGCCTTCTCCAGGTAGGTGTCGTAGATGACGAAGTCGACGTCCACCTCGTTGTCGGCATTGAGCGTTATGCGCTCGATCTTGCCGACCTGGAAGCCCTTCATGTTGATCGCCGTGCCGGGGGCGATGCCGCCGCCGGAGGCGAAGCGCGACGTGAAATGGTAGTTCCGGGCGAACCAGCGCTGGTTCCCCCCGAGGACGACGACGCTCACGCAAAGGAGGACGGCCGCCAGCACCACGAAAAGGCCCACGATCCGGTCGGCGTACTTTATCCTGAATTTCATCTGCCCTCCTCGTCGGTGTCGGCCGCCCGGCCGCCTTGGTCGCTTCCGCCGGAATCCGTGGGCTCGGGCGGCGCCGCCGCCTTCCCCCGCTCCCGCGCCTCGGCGTCGGGCGGCCGCGCCGGGGCCGGGGCCGCGGCCGACGGCGCCCCGTCGCCGAGGCTTCCCGTCAGGGCGTCCGCCCAGGCCGACAGGGCCGCGTCGCCCGAGACCGGCGCCTTCCGGGCGCGGAGCCGGCCCGTGACGACGCGGATCGCCGGATCGTCCCAGCGCACCGCTTCCGCGTAGGAGCCGAAGGCGAGCAGGCGGCCCGCTTTGAGGACGCCGAGGGAATCGGCGAAGCGGTGGGCGATGTCGGAACTGCCGGAGACGATGGCCACGCTGCGGCGCCGCGCGCCCAGCGAGGCGATGATCTCGAAGACCCGCTCGGCGGAAGTCTCGTCCAGGTAGGCCGCGGGTTCGTCCATCAAGAGGAGCTCGGGGTCCAGGACCAGCGCGCGCGCCAGGCCTATGAGGCGGCGTTCCCCCGTGGAAAGCTCGGAGGGCCGCGCCTTGAGCTCGTCGGAATAGCCGACGAGCTCCGCGACCCGGGCGACCGCGCGGGCCACCTCGGCGGCGGAAAGCCCGTGCTCGTGGAGGCGCAGGGGCAGGGCCAGGTTGTCGAAGAGGCTCTGGTTCGCCCAGAGGGCCGCGTCCTGGAAGACAAAGCCGCTGCGCCGGTGGAACTCGAGCTCCTCGGCGCGGCTCATCTTCGCCAGGTCCTTGCCCCGGAACAGGACCGCGCCCTCGTCGGGAACCACGATGCCCGCCGCGGCCTTGAGGAGGCTCGACTTGCCGGAGCCCGCGCCCCCCATGAAGACGGTGGTCGCCCCTTCCGCGAGGCCGAAGGAGACCTCGCGCAGGATCTGGAATCCACCGCGGTGGGCTCCGACCCCGCGGAGTTCGATGATCGGTTCGTCACCCATCCCGCTAGCCCAAGTACAGCACGGCCGTCAGCGCGGCGTCGGCCACGATGCAGAGGATGAAGCTCGTGCCCACGGCGCGGATGCCGGCGACCGGCACCTCGGTGGTGGAGCGCTCCACGGCGAAGCCCCGATAGGTGGAGACGACCGAGATGATGACGCCGAAGACGAGGCTCTTCACGAGACCGAGGAGGAGGTCTCCCACCGTCAGCACCTCGACGAGGTTCTTCATGTACTCCTGGAAGGCCACCGGCTTCAGGAGCTGCATGACGGCGAAGGAGCCGAAGAGCCCGAAGACGTTGAAGTAGACCGTGAGGACCATCATCGAGATGACGACCCCGAGGACCCGCGGCGCCGCGAGATAGGTGATGGGATTCACGCCGACGGCGACATAGGCTTCGATCTCGTGGGCCACGACCATGCCGCCGAGCTCCGTCGCGATCGCCGTGCCGGAGCGCGCGATGACGATGAAGGCGGTGAGGAGGGGGCCGAGCTCCCGCGTGATGACGATGATGAGGAGGGTGTACATGAGCTTGCCCTGGCCGAAGCCGGCCAGGAGGGAGGAGCCGATCAGGTTGATCGCGACGCCGATGGCCAGGGCCAGGACGGCGGAGATCCGCAGGGCCTCGTAACCGGTGAAGAGGATCTGCATGACGAGGACGCGGAAGCCCACCTGCCGCCGCTTGAAGAAGAGGATCGACTCCTTGAGCACGTTGAAGAAATAGCCGAGGCCGTAGAAAAGGCCGTACAGCCGCTCCCGCAGCGTGCGGCCGATCCGCTCGAGCCAGAGGCCGAGCGTCACGCCCGCCCCCGCGCGGGGCCGAAGATGCCGGACAGGAGTTCCCGCGTGATCGCGTAGAGCGGCGGCACGCCTTCGAGGGGGGAAAGCCGCTCGGAGAGGCGTTGCCCGGCCGCCAGGGGCAGGTCGCTGACGTAGTAAAGGAAGTTGCGCTCGGCGCCCCGCCGCAGCACCCCGAGCTCCTCGGCCTCGAGCACGGCGCGGAGGTACCAGATGCCCTCCATCTCGAGCCCGACGCAGGCCCAGATCCGGCGGTAGAACTCGAGCATGGCGCGGTTCTGGAGCAGGGTGCCGCCGACCGTGAGGAGGGGGCCTGAATGGACGGCCCGTCCGGGCAGGGCCCGCTCGAGGCGCTCGCGCCGGCCGCGACCCGAGCCCTTGGCCGCGTCGGGCAGGGGCTGGAAGGCGTCGTTGGCCTGCTCGATGAAGGCGCTCGGCAGGAGGATGTCGCCGCGGCCGCCCTGCAGGGCTCCCGCCTTGCCGAGGACCGAGATCGTGCGGACGTTGCGGCCGAAGAGGAGGAGGAGGCTCCGCATGATCTCCTCCGCCTGCTCGCCGAAGGCGTAGTCGATGTTCACGAGGAGGCTGCGCGGCCCCGCCGCTCCCTTGGGGCTGACGGCCACGCCGGTGTCGATCGGGCGCTCGCGGATCGAGGCGGGGTCGACGAGCTGCACCTGGATGCCCGTGGTCACCGTCTCGGGCAGGCGCACGATGCCGGCGGTCCGCTCCGCCTCGTCGAACTCGGCGCGGCGCGAGGGGAAGGCCTCGAACCAGGGCCGGGAGAGGTGATAGACCTCGTCGAAGGGCTCGGCCCAGCCGGGATTCCGGAGGCCTTCGCGCCCGGCCCAGCCGAGGATCTCCTCCTTGGCGGCGGCGAAAAAGGGATTGAGGCAGTTGGAGACCGAATGCGTGTTCGAGGAGACGAGGTGCACCTCGAAGTCCTCCGGAAAATCCGCCGGCCGGACGCCGAGCAGCCGCTCCGCCGCCTCGCCGACCTGGCCGGCCCAGAGCTCGGACAGGCGGCCGTTGAAGTTGTTGACCTGCTTGCGCACATCCACGGAATAGGCCTGCCGGTGGAAGACGATGTCCCTGACCCGCGAGGCCGCGCCGCGCGGCCAGAGCCTCCGCAGCTCCTCGCGCTCCTCGGCGGCGAAGGGCAGGCGCTCGAGCAGCCCCTCGTCGTCCTCGCCCTCGTCACAGCCGCCGAGGAGGGGCGTGGAGAGTTCGGCCGGCTCCTCGATCCAGTCCGCCGTCGTCAGGAAGCGGGACAGCGCCAGGATGTAGTCCGGATGGTTGAGCCGGTAGCGGATCTTCTTGGCTTCCACGGCGAAGAGGCAGAGGCAGGTGATGAAGTCCATGAGGTCCGACATCCCGTTCCGGATGAGGACCATGTCCTTTCCGGGCATCATCTCGTAGACGAAGCGGTGGCGCGCCTCCGTGGCGACGAAAGGAAAGAGGAGGGCCGGGCTCGCGTAGACCGTGGGCAGGTTGTCGGTGAGGAGGAAAACGAAGCTGCGCGTCAGGTTCTCGGGGAGGCGCCGCACCGCGTAGGAAAGGGCGCCCCAGTCCACGCGCGCCTCGTCGCCGGCCAGGGGGTGGAGGGCCGGCGCCAGGGCCTTGTAGAGCTCGGTCAGGCGGCGCACCTCGATGTGCCCCAGGGCCGCCCCGCGGAGCACCTCGGCGGTGAAGCGGTCAAAGGCGTCGAAGATGCCGAGGCCCTCGCGGAGCTTCACGCCGAAGGCCTGGGCGAAGGAGCGCGACTCGGCCAGGAGCCGGAGGAAGCGGGGGCCCGGCACGACCAGGCACTGCGAAGGCTCGAGCGCCGCGACCGCGAAGGGCCGGGGAGCGCCGACGAGGCAGGTTTGCTCCCCGAAATAGGATCCCGCCTCGACGACGTTCAGCCGGAAGGGCGGGTCCCGCGAGGCATCCAGGGATTCGACGGACCCCGCGATGAGGACGAAAACCTCGTCGCCCGCCTCGTCGCCCTGGCTGATCAGGGTCTCCTTCGCGGCGTACGTACGCAGCTCCGCGTCCGCGCCGAGGGCCTTGAGCTCGCCGGCGCCCAGGTAGCGGAAAGGGACAATGTCGGCGAGCCGCTCCAAGGCCTCGGCCTTGTCGAGGAGGGTGGCGCCTTCGGCTTGGTTCATCCTTGGAGCATAGTCCGGCGGCGGCCCGGATTCAAGGACGGGCGGCCGCCTTGATCGCGGCTTGGACCCGTTCGGCGCGGTTTCCCCGCCGCCCCGGCGAAGGCGCGGGCCCTTGCGCAGGCCCGCCGGCGCCACGTATGCTGACCGCCCGAGGCGGCCCGACGGCGCCGCGGCAGGAGGCGACATGACGACCGCGAAAAAAGGCTACGGCGCCGAACTACTCCTCACGCTCACGGCCGTCATCTGGGGTTTTGCGTTCGTCGCCCAACGCGTGGGCATGGACCACGTCGGCCCCTTCGCCTACAACGGCGTCCGCTTCGCCCTCGGCGCCCTCTCCCTCCTCCCCCTTTGGGTCTTCCTCCGCCGCCGTCCCGCCTCCGCTCCCGAGGCGACGGCCGCGACGACGGCGGCGGCCGCCGATCCCGCCGCCGCCGCGCCGGCCGCGACGACGGCGGCGACCGCGAAGCCGCTCGGCCCCCT
>JAEUJG010000547.1 GCA_016794765.1 Spirochaetaceae bacterium
CGCCTCGAGCTCCTCGACCTTGCCGGCGGGCCAGTTTTCGATGACGAGCTTCAGGGGCTTCAAGACCGCCATGACGCGTCTGGCGCGCTTGTTGAGATCCTCGCGGAGGCAGTGCTCGAGGAGCTGGACATCGACGAGGGAATCGGTCTTGGCGACGCCGATGCGCGAGATGAAGTCGCGGATCGACTCGGGCGTGTAGCCGCGGCGGCGCAGGCCCGAGAGGGTCGGCATGCGCGGATCGTCCCAACCTGAGACGTGGCCGTCCTTCACGAGGCGGAGGAGCCAGCGCTTGGAGAGCACCGTGTGCGTGATGTTGAGGCGGGCGAACTCGATCTGGCGCGAGGGGAAGACCTCGGCCTCGCGGATGAACCAGTCGTA
The DNA here is from genome assembly GCA_016794765.1 of Spirochaetaceae bacterium. Taxonomy (GTDB): domain Bacteria; phylum Spirochaetota; class Spirochaetia; order Treponematales; family Rectinemataceae; genus JAEUJG01. Next base: position 379 of record JAEUJG010000547.1, read on the forward strand.
GAGGGGCCGGTGGATCTCGTACTCGAGGGAGCAGAGCGAATGGGTCACGCCCTCGATCGCGTCGGACAGCGGGTGCTGGAAGTCGTACATCGGGTAGATGCACCACGTCGTTCCGGTACGGTAATGGGGCTCGCGGCGGATGCGGTACATGGGCGGATCGCGCATGAGGAGGTTCGGATGCGCCATGTCGATCTTGGCGCGGAGGGTCTTGGCGCCGTCGGCGAACTCGCCTGAGCGCATGCGCGCGAAGAGGTCGAGGTTCTCCTCCACGGAACGGTCGCGCCAGGGACTGTTGCGCCCGGGCGGGGTGACCGTGATGTTGTTCTTGTCGGGGACGTTGGTGCCGCGGTACTCGCTCATCTCCTCGGCGGAGAGATCGTCGACGTAGGCCTTGCCCTTCTTGATGAGCTTGACGGCGAGGTCATAGAGGGCCTCGTAATAGTCGGAGGCGTAGAACTCGCGGTCCTCCCAGTCGCAGCCGAGCCAGGCGACGTCGCGCTTGATCGCCTCGACGTAGGACATGTCCTCCTTCTCGGGATTCGTGTCGTCGAAGCGCAGGTTGCACTTGCCGCCGAAATCCTTGGCGACCTCGAAGTCGATGAGGAAGGCCTTGGTGTGTCCGATGTGGAGCCAGCCGTTCGGCTCGGGGGGGAAGCGAGTCCGCACTTCCTTGGTCTTGCCGGACTTCAGGTCCTCGGCGACGGCCTCGCGGATGAAATCGGGGCCCGGTCCCGAGGGACCGGCGGCGGGCGCGCCGCTCGGGGCGGCGCTGTTGGTTTCGCTCATATGGCACTCCTTGACCGCGCTTCAGGGGCGCGGCAAGAACACTATAAACGGGCGGAAGGGATCTTGAACAGGCCTTGGGGGGGGACCGGCGGCCCAAGCCCCCGCGGCCCGGCCGCCGGCGGCGCGCCAACGCCGCCCGCGCGCTGCCTGAAACGGGGGCGCGTGCGGGATTCGCTCGGGGGCGGGCGACTCCTAGGCGAGCGGCTCGAGAAGGCCGACGATGCGCGACAGCGGCGCGACGTCGTCCTCATCGAACTGGGCTGGCTTGTCGGAGTCGATGTCGAGGACGGCGACGACGCGGCCGTCCTTCTTGAGGGGAATGACTATTTCGCTCTTGGAGCGGGAGTCGCAGGCGATATGCCCGGGAAAGGCCTCGACGTCGGGAACGACGACGGGGGCGGCGGTCCTGGCCGCGTGGAGGCAGACGCCCCTCCCCTTCAGGACCTGGCAGGCCACGGCGCCCTGGTAGGGCCCGACCTGGAGCTCGTCCTCGCCGGCGACGAAGTAGAAGCCGGTCCAGAAGTGATGCTTGAGCTTGGCGTGGAGCACCGCGTTGATCGTCGCCATGCCGGCGACGAGGCTCGGCGATTTTTCCCTGATGAGGGGCTCAAGCTGCGCGTAGATGCGCTCGTAGGCGCCGGCCCTTCGTTCTTCCACCATGCGATGCCTCCTTGACCCGGCCGGCCGCCTCCAATGGGCGCCAGGCCGTTCGGGGAGTATAGCATGCTTTTTGGGGTTGGACGCCCGCCGCCGAAGGTCGCGGTCGCCCTAGCGGAGGACGCCGAGGGCGCGAAGCTCCTCGAAGACCGAAGTATCCCCGAAAAAGTGCCCGGCCCCGGCGAAAAGAAACCAATTCCCGCCTTCGTCCAGCCAGAGCGCGATCTTTTTCGCCCAGGCCCTGTTCCGGTTGGTGAACAGGAGGGCGTAGGCCTGGCCGGAGGGATCGGCTTCGAGGAGCTCGAGGCGGGCGCCTTCGAGGATGTCGGCCATCGCGGCCGCGTCGCCCGATTCATAGGCCGAGAAAAGCTCGCGGTTCCGCCGCTCGGCGTCGCCGTCCAGGAAATCGTGAAGCAGTTTCGACAGGCCGGCGGCCTGCTCCCTGGCGCTGCCGGCGCGGAGCAGGGCGAACTGGTCCCGCAGGGATTCGAGGCCGAGAACCGGCCTTTCGCCGGCGCGCTTGAACAGGCGCCGGTCGAGGCCCCGGCTCTCGTCGTAGCCGGAACCTGACAGAAGCTCCGCCTGGAGCATGAGGCTCACGAGCCAAGGCTCCATGCGCTCGATGGAAGACCATCTCCTGCCGAAGACCCGCTTCAAGGCAGCCGTGTCGTGGCGGGAAAGATAGTCGCCGATCGTCTCGCCGACGGGCAGGGTGGAGCGCATGATGGGACCTATCATCGCGAGGCCCGCCGTGGCCATTTCGTCCGAGGAGACCTCGGCGACGAGGCGGTCGGCCCCGTCGAAGGCGGCGAGAACCTCGGGCGGGGGATCGGCCAGGCCGGGGCTGCCGAGATGGATGGTGCCGAAGACGTGGACGCGGGCCCCTTCGGACTCGAGGACCCAGTACATCGGCGCGGGATTGGAGAGGAGGGCGGGACCGCGCCCCGCGCGGGCGGCGGCTGCCGGCATGCCCGGAGCAGCGGCTTGGGCGGCGACCGGGCCGGGCGGCCCCGCTTGGGCTGCCGCGGGGAGGGCCGCGACGGCCAGGAGCAGCGCGAGGAACCGGGTGAACGGCCGGGTGACCGGCCCTGTTCCCCGCGGCTGGAGGCTCACGGGACGAGGAGCTTCCTGGCGCGCTCGATGCGTGCGAGGCACTTCTCGAGGCCGACCAGGTGGATGGACTCGAAAAGGGGCGGGCTCACGCGGGAGCCCGTCGCGGCGACGCGGAGGGGCATCATGAGGTCGCCGAACTTGGCGCCGAGGCGCTCGGCCTCCGCGCGGAAGGCGGCCTCGCAGGCGGGCACGTCGGCGAGGTCGCAGGACGGGAGAAGGGCCGCCGCCGCGGCGAGGAGCTCGGCCGCGCGCGCGGCGTCGAGCTTCTTCGGGATGAACTCCTCGGGGGCGGGAAGGGCCGGCTCCTCGAAGAGGTAGCGCATCATCGGCGCGGCGTCGGTCAGGAACTTGAGGCGTTCCTTCACGAGGGGCATGGCGCCGAGGACGACCGCGGCCTGCGCCGGGCCCGGCGCGGGGGCGCCGTCGGAGCCCGCGGCCACGAGGCCGGCGGCGGCGAGGAAGGGCATGACGAGGGCGGCGAGCTCCGCGTCGGTCTTCATGCGGATGTACTGGCCGTTGTACCACTCGAGCTTCGTGTAGTCGAAGACGGCGGAGGCCTTGTTGAGCTTCTCCACGCGGAAGAGGCCCTCGAGCTCCTTCAGCGTGAAGATCTCGCGGCCCTCCTCATAGGAGCAGCCGAGATGGGCGACGTAGTTGATGAGGGCCTCGGGCAGGTAGCCGTTCTTGCGGAACTCGTTGAGGCTGGTGGCGCCGTGCCGCTTGGAGAGCTTGGAGCCGTCCTGGCCGAGCACCATGGGAAGGTGGCAGAACTCCGGCGGGGTCCAGCCGAAGGCGCGGTACATGATGACGTGCATCGGCGTGGAGGAGATCCATTCCTGCGCGCGCATAACGTGCGTTATGTGCATGAGGTGGTCGTCCACGATGTTCGCGAGGTGGTAGGTCGGGAAGCCGTCCGACTTGAGGAGGACGGGATCCGGGCTCACGTCGGCGTTCTTCCACTCGATGTCGCCGAGGAGGGCGTCGCGGAACTTGGTCGTCCCGTCGAGGGGGATCTTGAGGCGGATGACGGCCTTCTCGCCCGCGGCCAGGCGGCGGGACGCCTCGGCGGGATCGACGTTCCGGCAGCGGCGGTCGTAGCCGTAGCTCCCGCCCTCGCCCGCCTCCTCGTCCTGCGCGTCGGCGTGCAGCTTGGCGAGGCGGTCCTCGGCGCAGAAGCAGTAATAGGCCTGGCCCATCGAGACGAGCTTCTCCGCGTGCTCCTTGTAGAGGGCGAAGCGCTCGGACTGGATGTAGGGCGCGCTCGGGCCGCCGACGTCCGGACCCTCGTCCCAGTAGAAGCCGAGCCACTTGAAGGTGTCGTAGAGGTTCTTCACGTATTCGTCGGAGTAGCGGGTGCGGTCCGTGTCCTCGAGGCGGAGGAGGAATTTGCCGCCCTGGGAGCGGGCGAAGAGGTAGTTGATGAGGGCGGTGCGGACGCCGCCGATATGCTGATTCCCCGTCGGCGACGGGGCGTAGCGAACGCGAACTTCCATGGATTCCTGCCTTGCGGGCCGGCGCGAGCGCCCCGTGGGGAGCCCTCGCGGTCCGTGCCGTTCTTCGTGGATTCTTTCGGAGGCCAGTATATATTCCGCGGCGAAGGGGGGTCAAGCTTGGCCGGCCCGGAGGGCCGGGGGCCGGCGCCCCCGGCCGCTCCAAGGCGCCCCGCTAGCGGGGCAAGCCGCCGGCGAGGACGGGATCGCTCGTCGCGTTGAGGCTCAGGTTCCGGAGGCCGGCCTCGTCGCCCGGGCTCGGGACGTGGGAGAGGTGGATCTCGCAGCCGGAAAGCTCCTTGAGGCTTTCCATCGCGGCCTGGGCGGCCGGATTGGTCGCGGCGGAGACGCTCAGGGCGATCAGGGTCTCGTCGAGGTTGAGGCTTTCGCTGCGCCGGCCGAGGACGTCCCGCTTCAGGGCGCGGATCGAGGCGGTGACCGCGGGCGGCAGGAGGTGGATGCGGTCGGGGATGCCGGCGAGCAGCTTGGCCGCGTTGAGCACCACCGCGCCGGCCGCGTGGAAAAGCTCCGAGTTGCGGCCCGTGACGATGGTTCCGTCGGCGAGCTCCAGGGCGGCTCCGCAGAAGATGCCCTTGTCGCCCTTCTTGCCGCTTCTCGCCTCCTCCGCGGCCTTGCGGGCGGGGAGGACGACCTTGCGGTCCTCGGGCTTGAGCTCGAGCTCCTCCATCAGCGCCTCGATGCGCCGGAGGGCCTCGCGCTCGGAGCTGCCGAAGGCGAAGGACCTGGCCTCGCGGAAATAGCGGCGGACGATTTCCTGGCGGGCGGCCTCGCGGACGGCCTCGTCGTCGGTGATGCCGGAGGCGATGCGGTTGACGCCCATGTCGGTCGGCGAGCGGTAGTCGACCTCGCCGCCGGTCATGCGCTGGAGGATGCGGTGGAGGACGGGAAAGACCTCGACGTCGCGGTTGTAGTTGATGGAGGTGACGCCGTAGGCCTCGAGGTGGAAGGGATCGACGCAGTTGAAGTCGCCGAGATCGGCGGTGGCGGCCTCGTAGGCCAGGTTGACGGGGTGCTTGAGCGGGAGGTTCCAGACCGGGAAGGTCTCGAACTTGGAGTAGGCGGCGGGCCTTCCCGCGTGGCGGTCGTGGTAGAACATCGTGAGGGCCGTAGCGAGCTTGCCCGAGCCGGGCCCCGGCCCGGTGACGACGACGATGGGCTTGGTCGTGGGGACGTACTCGTTGGCGCCGTAGCCTTCCTGCGAAAGGATGAGCTCGACGTCCGAGGGATAGCCCTTCGTGGCCTTGTGCGTGTAGACCTTGACGCCGCGGCGCTGGAGCTTGGTCCTGAACTGGGCGGCCGCGGGCTGGCCCTCGTAGCGGGTGATCACGACGCCGGCGACGGGAACGCTCCATTCGCCGAGTTCCTCGAGGAGGCGCATCGCGTCGGCGTCGTAGGTGATGCCGAAGTCGCCGCGGAGCTTGTTGCGCTCGATGGCGCCCGCGTGGATGCAGACCAGGACCTCGGCCCGGTCGGCGAGGCGGGAGAGGAGGCGCATTTTCACGTTGGGATCGTAGCCGGGAAGGACCCGCGCGGCGTGGAAGTCCCAAAGGAGCTTTCCGCCGAATTCGAGGTAGAGCTTTTCGGCCTTGTCGGCCCGCTCCATGATGAACCTCGCCTGTTCGTCGAGGTATTTGTCGTTGTCGAAACCTATGGCCTTGCCCATGCTCGTCCCCCTTGCATGGGAGCTCATCATACCGAGAAGGGGCCGGAGCATCAACCGAGCGCCGCGGGCGGGATCGCCCAGGCCGGCCGCGGCGGCGCCGGCCGCGGTGGGAGGCCCAGGCGGCGCGGCGGGGAGGCGCCCCCGAACGGAAGAGCTCTCCCCGACGGCTTGCCGAGGCCGCGCGCCGCGGGCTAGAGTCCAGTGCATGCGGAGCCTTCCGATCCCTCCCGACCTCAAGGACTTCGCCCGTGTCCTCATCGACGCGGGCTTTCGCTGCTATATCGTGGGCGGCGCCGTCCGCGACGGCCTCCTCGGAAGGCCGGTGAGCGACTACGACGCCGCGACCGACGCGCCGCCGGAAGAGGTCCGCCGCCTCTTCCGCCGCGTGATCCCGACCGGCATCCAGCACGGCACGGTGACGGTCCTCTGGAAGGGCCGGAGCATCGAGACGACGACCTTCCGCCGCGAGGCGGGCTATTCCGACGGCCGGCGCCCCGACAGGGTCGAATTCGGCGCCAGCCTCGAGGAAGACCTGGAGCGCCGCGACTTTACGATCAACGCGATGGCCCTCGAGCCCCTGAGCGGCGCTCTCGTCGATCCCCACGACGGCCGCGGCGACCTCGCGCGCCGCCTCGTGCGCGCGGTGGGCGAAGCGGCCGAACGCTTCGACGAGGACGGCCTCCGGCCCCTGCGCGCGATCCGCTTCGCGAGCCAGCTCGGCTTCGAGATCGAGGCGGCGACCCTCGAGGCGATTCCCGCCGCCCTCCCCCGCTTTTCCGGCGTCTCGGCGGAGCGGCTCCGCGTCGAATTCGAGAAGATCCTCCTGTCGGACGAGCCCTCCCGCGGCCTCCGCCTCATGGAAAAAACCGGCATGCTCGCCGTCGCCCTGCCCGAGCTCGCGGCCTGCCGCGGCGTCGAGCAGAAAGGCTTCCACCGTTTCGACGTGCTCGACCACCTCCTGGCTTCCGTCGACGCGGCGCCCAAGGATCCGGTCCTCCGCCTGGCGGCCCTCCTCCACGACCTCGGCAAGCCCGCGACGCGGGTCGAAGGCAGTGACGGCGTCGCGAGCTTCCACCGCCACGAGGAGGTCTCGGCGCGGCAGGCCGCCGAGCTCCTGCGCCGCCTCCGCTTCCCGAACGCGGTCCAGGACGAGGTCGTCCATCTTGTCCGCCAGCACATGTTCTTCTACGAGGAAGGCTGGACCGACGCCGCCGTCCGCCGTTTCCTGGCCCGCGTCGGTCCTTCCAAGGTCGAGGCGCTCTTTGCCCTTCGCCTCGCCGACGCGGCCGGAACCGTCGGCGCGCCCGTCGATCCCCGGAGCCTCGATCCCCTCCGGCGCCGCATCGAGCGCGTCATCGAGGCGGAGGAGGCCCTCGGCCTCAAGGACCTCGCGATCGGCGGCGCCGAACTCGCAGCCATCGGCGTTCCCAAGGGCCCGGCCATGGGACGCCTCCTCGCCGAACTCCTCGAAACGGTCCTGGACGATCCCGAACAGAACACCGCCGAACGGCTATTGCGCATCGCGCGGGGCATCATGCCGAAGTATGGGATCACGCCGCCCTTGGGTGGGGTCAATGCCGGCGGCCAGGCCGCCGAGGAGAAACCATGAGCGCCTATTTCGTCGCGCGACTCAGGATCACGAATCCGGCGCGCTATAACGACTACCTGGAGGGCACGGATGACGCCCTCGCGGGAACTGGAGGCGAGGTCATCGCGGTCGACGACGCGACGGTTACCCTCGAAGGAAACGCCCCGCCGGGCCGCTCGGTGATCATCCGCTTCTCCGATGAAGCCGCTCTCAGGGCTTGGTATGAGTCCCCCGCCTATCGTCGCCTCAAGACGATCCGCGACGAGGCGGCGGAGGGCGTCGCCATTATTGTCCACGGATTGTCATAGGCGGTGAAATCGTAAGCCGTGGCTAGATGGGCGGCGATAAATGTTTTGATATTGACATTGTTTGAGTATCAAATTATAATAATCTCAACATGTCCTTACGACCGTCCTCACAGCCAAGCGCAGCGGCGCCGTGGAAAACACGATTCTTCGCCATTTGGGGCGGCCAAGCCCTATCCCTGATCGGCAGTTCCCTTACCCAATTCGTCCTCATGTGGTGGATTACCTCGACGACGGGCTCGGCGAAGGCCTTGTCCATCGCCGGAATCGCCGTCATGTTTCCTCTCGCGGTCATAGGCCCCTTCGCGGGAGCCCTCGTCGACCGCTTGGACCGACGTCTCGTGATGATCGCCGCGGACACGGTCACGGCCCTCGCTATGCTCGGCTTGGTGCTTCTGTTCGCGGGCGGCCGGGTCGAACTGTGGCAGGTGTACTCCCTCATGTTCCTCCGTTCCACGATGCAGGCCTTCCAGTCGCCGGCGGCCAAGGCGAGCACGAGTCTCCTCGTGCCCGCGGCCCATCTTCCGCGGATCGCGGGGCTCAACCAGGCGATGGAAGGCGTGATGACGATGGCCGCGGCGCCCCTCGGGGCCCTGGCCCTCGCGGTACTCCCCCTCCAGTGGGCACTCCTCATCGACGTGGGCACCGCGGTTCTCGGCATCCTTCCGCTCTGCCTGTTTAAGCTGCCGAATCCCTCGTCCGGGGAGGCGCCCGGAAGCCGGGGAGCGGACGGGAAGAAGACGAGTCCCGTACCGGAAAAGACCCCATGGGCCACGGTGATCCTCGCCGACCTCCGCGAAGGCGCTCGGTTCATCCGCCGACACGAGGGGCTTGGTCTCGCCGTGGCGCTCGAAACCCTCGTCGTCTTCATCATCATGCCGGTCTTCTCCCTTACGCCCTTGTTCGTCAAGGAGCACCTGGGCGGCGGCATCGAGGCCGTGGCTTTCATGGAGCTCATCGCCGGCGTCGGCATCATCGGGGGCGGACTCCTCATCGGAACCTTCGGCTCCAAGGCGAGGAGGATGCCGGTGGTTCTCGTCTCCTTCGCCGTCGCCAGCGGCACGGTAGCCCTGACCGGCCTCGTGCCTCCGGGAGCCCTGTCGCTGGCGGCGTTCTGGTGGTTCTTGAGCGGCTTCAGCTACTCGACGGGAAACGCGCCCTTCAACGCGATCCTCCAAACGGCGGTGCCCAACGCGATCCAGGGCCGCGTGTTTTCCCTCATCGGCGCGGCGAACGCGGCGGCAATCCCCCTCGGGCTCGCGGCTTCCGGCTTCCTGGCCGAGGCTTTCGGCGTCAGGGCCGTCTACATCGGCGCGGGCCTACTTTCGACCATTCCGTACTTCGCGGCGATTTTCTCGCCCTCGCTTCGCCGATTGGGCAGGGAGCCGGCGACGGCCGCCGGCGAAGCCGCGACGGCGGACAAGACGGAGAGAGAGGCTGTCTGATGGATAGGCGCGAAATCTCGGCCAGGGCCGCCGTCCTCTTCGGACGCATTTACGACGGTCTTGACGCTCGGGCGAGGAAACACGACGAGTCAAGCTACGAGGGCCTAACCTTCGCCGAGGCGCGCGCCTTGAACGCGGTGGCCCGGCTCCAGCCGCTCTCCCTCGCCGAGCTAGCCGCGGCGACGGGAGTCAAGTCAAGCGCGGCGTCGATCACGTTGGAGCGACTTGTCGGAAAGGGACTCGCCGAGCGCCGGCAGGGCGCGAAAGACCGTCGCTCCGTCGAGATCACGACCACGGCGCGGGGGCGCGAGACCTTCGCGGCCATGGAACGCTGGACTCTGGAGGACAGCACGAACATCCTCGACACGCTGGATGCGGACGAGGTCGAGACCTTCGTGGCTATGTTGGAAAAAATCGCGATGGGCCTGTAGCGCGGGTTCCGGCCCCGATGTTTTCGGATCCGACCCCGGCGGGATCTACTGGCTGTCGATTTGGAGGAGCCGCGCGGCCTCGAGGCCGCCTTGGCCGACGATGGCGTCGTAGGCGAGCTTGGCCGCGCTCTGTTCGGCCTCTTTCTTGTTCTTGCCCGAGGTCGGGCCATGGACTACGCCGACCACCTCGCAGCTGATCCAGAAGGTCCGGTCGTGGTCGGGCCCGGTCTTCTTTTCAAGGACGTATTTCGGATAGCCGCGGTGGTACTTCTGGACGTATTCCTGGAGGATGGTCTTGTAGTCCTTGGCGTGGCGGTTCTGGAGGACCTTCCTGATCTCCGGCTCCACGAGGGAGAGGACGAAGCGGGCGGCGGCCTCGAAGCCGGCGTCGAGGTAGTAGGCCCCGATGATGGCCTCCATCGCGTCGGCCAGGATGGCCTTTTTCTCGCGGCCGCCCGACTGCTCCTCCCCCTTGCCGAGGATGAGGTAGCGGTCGACCCGAAGCTGCTTGGCTATGCCCGCCAGGGCCGCCTCCGAGACGACATAGCTCTTGATCCGCGCCAGGTCGCCCTCGCTCCGGTCGCCGAGGAGTTCGAAGAGGCGGGTGGCTACCACCATGCCCAGGACGGAGTCGCCGACGAACTCGAGCTTTTCGTTGTTGCCCCCGCGGGCGCTGTCCTCGTTGGAACAAGACCGGTGGATAAAAGAAAGGTTCAGAAGCTCGAGGCTTCTGAACCTGATCTCAGCGTCTTTCTGGAAAGAGAGGAGGTCGCTCTTGCGTTCCTTGGAAAGCTCGTTCCTAGCGGAGAAGAACACGGCCGGACGGTCTTTTCAAGGCGCTCGGGCGAGGCCTCACTTCACCTGGGACTTGATGAAGTCGTAGGCATCCTTGACGGTCTCGAACTCGTTGGCCTTCTCGTCGGGGATGCTGATGCCCATCTCTTCCTCGATGCCGTAGACGAGCTCGTAGGTGTCGAGACTGTCCGCGCCGAGGTCCTGGCGGAAACTGGCCTCAAGGGTGATCTTGTCTTCCTCAACCTCGAGCTTCTCGGCGATGATTTTCTTGATCCTCTCGAACAGTTCGTCCATGGGTTGGTCTCCTTTTACGCTTTCGTATCGGGCGAAATGACCTGGCGCCCGCGATAGAAGCCGCACTTCGGGCAAACCCGGTGGAGAAGCACGGGATTCCCGCAGTTCCCGCAGGTGACGAGCGTGGGGGCGGTGAGCTTCATATTGATGGAGTGCCGCCTGCGCGTCCGGGCCTTCGAAGTCTTGAATTTGGGTACAGCCATTGCTAAAACCTCATTCCCTAAAGAATTTCCGTGACAGTATGCCGATCACCTACCCTACACAAAGGGCGGCGAAATGTCAAGGCTCATGGGCGGCGGTGGAGAGGAAGCCGCCCCAATTCCTAGCCGCGGTTCTCTTCGCGGACCTTGCGCCGGACCGCCTCGGCGACCTGGGTCGGCACCATGTTGGTGAGATCGCCGTCAAAAGCGGCGAGTTCCTTGATGGCGCTGGACCGAAGGACGAAATATTTCGGATCGGTCGGCATGAAAATCGTCTCTATCCCCGGATCGAGCCCCTTGTTCAGGATGGAAAGCTCGAATTCGTAGGAAAAGTCCGGCACGCTGCGGACCCCGCGCACGAGGACCCTGCAACCGTGGTCCCGGGCGAAGTTGACGATCAGGCTGTCGCACAAATGAACGGAGACGTTGCCGTAGGGCGCGAGGAGCTCCTGCAGGAGGCCGAGGCGCTCCTCGGGGCTGAACAGCCCGGTTTTTTGGCGGTTCACCGCGACGACGACGTACAACTCTTCGAAGATGCCGCGGGCGCGCTCGATGATGTTGAGGTGCCCGAAGGTAGGGGGATCGAAGGAGCCGGGGAAAACCGCCTTAACCATGGCAGCACTCTAGCGGTTGCCCCGGGCAGGGTCAAGCCGGGCCGGACGATTTGGCCTTCGGGCCCGAGCGGCACGACTTCCGCCGACCGCCGCATCGATAGTAGTATTGCTGGTCATGAAAAAGCCCTTGCTTCTCGCCGCCGCCCTGTCCTCGTCGGTCCTCTTCGCCTTGGCCTTGCCGAACGAGGTTTTTGCCTACGGTATGCCCGCCCTCGGCACTTTGGCGCTGATACCGCTCTACTTCGCGATGGGTGCCGCCCCTTCCTACCGCTTCGCCGCCCTGGCCGCGGGGCTCTACGGCGCCCTTCATCACGCGCTTTCCAGCTATTGGCTCTACTTTTTCAAGGATTTCGCGCTCTACACGATCGGCGCGACCACCCTGGCCTACTTTGTCGTCTATGCCGTCTTCGGCTTCTATCTCGCCTTTTTCCTCAAGAAAACCGGGCCCTATCGCCCCCTCGCCTTCGCCCTTCTCTGGACCAGCTTCGAATTCCTCAAGTCGACGGGCTTCCTCGGTTATCCCTGGGGCCTCCTTCCCTATACCCAAACCGAGGTCCTGCCCCTCCTCCAAATCGCCGACATCACGGGCATCTACGGGCTCTCCTTCCTCCTCGCCTTCGCTAACGCCGTCCTGGCGGAGGGGCTGGCGCGGGCCTCGCGACCCGTCCCCGGCCAGCCCCGCCCCGACGGCCTTTATCTCGCGGCGCGCCGAATCCCCGCCTCCCGCCGGACGGCCAAACCGGCCCGCGGCCGGCGGGTGGGCGCCGCCTCGCTCCCCGGACCGGAAGCCTTGGACCGCGGCCTGAAGCTCCGCTATTTCGGCTTCGCGCTGTTTCTCGGCGTCGCGGTCCTCGCCTACGGCCGCTTCCGCCTCGCCGAGCCCTTCGAGGCGGCGACCAACGTCGACGCGGTTCTCGTCCAGCAAAACGTGGATCCCTGGTACCTCGGAGAAGAGGCGGCCTTGGAGGCCAACATCCGGATGGCCCGCTCCAAGCTCGATCCCGAGGGCAGGGCTCCCGACATCGTCGTATTCAGCGAAACGAGCCTCAAGCGACCCTACAAGGAGTTCACGAGCTGGTTTTCGAAGACGCCGGCCTCCGATCCCCTCGTCCCCTTCATCCGGGATTCCCGCGCCCACCTTTTCACCGGCGCTCCCGTCGTCCTCGACTGGGAGACCCTGGAAATGTCCAATTCGGTCCTCCTCATCGATCCCGCCGGCCGGCAGGTGGAAGAGTACGCCAAGCTCCATCCCGTGCCCTTCGCCGAGGCCATACCGCTCTGGGAATTCGAGTGGTTCAGGACCTTCATGCGGACCGTCGTCGGCATGGATTCGGGCTGGGTGATGGGCTCGGAGTACACCGTCTTCGAGCTTCCGACGAAGAAGGGAAGCGTTCGTTTCGGCGCCCCGATCTGCTTCGAGGACGCCTTTCCCGAGGTCTGCCGCGAATTCTTCCTCGCGGATCCCCCCGCCGACTTCCTTCTCAACCTGACGAACGATTCCTGGTCCAAGACCAACAGCGCGGAAATCCAGCATTTCGCCGCCGCGCGCTTCCGCGCCATCGAATTCCGGCGGACCCTCGTGCGCTCGACGAACGGCGGCCTGACCTGCGTCGTGGATCCCTCCGGCGCCGTGATCGCGGAGCTCCCCCTCTTCGAGCAGGCCGCGCTCAGGACCGAGATTCCCATCCACCGCGGGCCGGCCACCGCCTACCTCCTCCTCGGCGACTGGTTCGCCCGCCTTTGCCTGTTACTTTCCGCCTCGTGGTCGCTTATACTGATAGCGAAGGACTTCCGCGCAAGGAGGAGACCATGAGCATACGCGAGTATCTCGAGGCCGAGCCCCTGACCGAGCTCGTCAAATACCGCTCGGAGCCGCCCAAGGACGCCATCCCCTTCATAGGAACGCTCCGGAAGCATCCCTATGACGAGGCCAAGTGCCTGCTCATCGCCGATCCCGACGGCCGGGAGCCCTCGGTGCTCGAATTCCGCATAGCCGACGTGATCGCGGTGGATGAACTCCCCTCCCCGGTCGGCGAAACCGGCCAGCCCCGCCCCCTCGCCCGCCTCTGGATGCGGCGCGGCTCCTTCGGCATCCGCTATGTTCCCTTCGAGGTCGACGATCCCCTGAAGACCTCCGGACAATCGCCGCGGCTCCGCGCCA
>JAEUJG010000248.1 GCA_016794765.1 Spirochaetaceae bacterium
GACCGGTAGGATTTGGCCGATACCCAACGCGTCGTGCGCGACGCCCGGTGGAGGTGCTGAAGGCGGAGATCGCCTGCCTGCAGGGCAAGCGCTTCCAGCTCCACCCCGACTTCCCGACGGGCGGCATCGCCGACGTCTCGGAGTACGCGGACGGCATGGGCAAGGTTCGCGTGCGCGCCAAGCTCGACCTCTCCGACCCCAAGCGCATCGTCATCCGGGAGATTCCCTTCGGCTCCACGACGGAGAGCCTCATAGAGAGCGTGGAGGCGGCGGCCAAGGCCGGCCGCATCAAGATCGCCTCCATCAGCGACTTCACGACGGAGAGCGTGGAGATCGAGATCAAGCTCCAGCGCGGCGTCTACGCCGAGGAGGTCGTGGACGCGCTCTACGCCTTCACGGAGTGCGAGCAGTCGATATCGTGCAACTTCCTCGTCATCAAGGACGACTTCCCGGTCCAGATGACCGCGACGGAGGCCGTGCGCCACCACGCCGACAAGCTCCTCGGCATCCTCAAGTCCGAGCTCCAGATCGAGGAGCGCGAGCTCCTCGACGACCTCCACGCCCGCACCCTGGAGCGCATCTTCATCGAGGAGCGCGTCTACAAGGCGATCGAGACCAAGAAGACCCAGGAGGCCGTGGCCAAGGCGGTCCTCGACGGCCTCCTGCCCTACAGGAAGGAGATCCGCCGCGACGTCACCCCGGAGGACGTCGAGCGCCTCCTCAAGATCCCGATCCGCCGCATATCGCTCTACGACATCGAGAAGGCCAAGGCCGAGATGGACCGCATAAAGGCCAGGCTCAAGGAGGTCCGCGCCCACCTCGCCGACCTCGTCGGCTACGCGGTCGGCTGGCTCGAGGGCGTGAAGAAGCGCCTTGAGCCCGCTTGGGCGCGCAAGACCGAACTCGCCGGCTTCGCCCGCGTGGACGCCAAGGAAGTCGCGCGGCGCGACATTTCCCTCCGCTACGACCGCCAGACGGGCTACCTCGGCACGAGCGTCTCCTCCGGCGACGCGATCCTCCAGGTTTCGCCCTACGACAAGATCCTCGTCCTCCGCCGCTCCGGCCTCTGGTCCGTCGTGCCCCTGCCCGAGCGCCTCTTCGTCGACCAGGGCATGCTCCACTGCGCCATCGCGGAGAAGGAGACCCTCTCCGGCGTCGTCTTCACCCTGGTGTACCGCGACGCGGAGCACGGCTACCCGCACATCAAGCGCTTCCGCATCGAGGGCTGGATCATGAACAAGGACTACCAGCTCCTCCCCGAGGGCGCCCAGGTCCTTTGGTTCACCGCCGCCCCCGCCTCGCCCTTCGCCGTCGCCTACCTGCCCAAGCCCCGGCAGAAGGTCAAGGACGAGGAGTTCCGCGTCGAGGACTACGAGCCGAAGGGCATCAAGGCGAACGGCGTCCGCCTGGCCGCCAAGGAAGCCCTCTCCGCCCGCGGCCCCGAGCTCGCGCCCGCGGCCTCCGCCGAATCGCCGGGACTCTTCGACGCGCCCGCCGCCAAGGCTTCCTCCAAGGCCTCCTCCAAAGCGGCAGCCGGCTCGTCCTCCAAGCCCGCCGTCCCGAAGGCAGCCGCCGGGAAGAAGCCCGCGGCCAAGCCCGCCGCACCAAAGGCTCCGGCCAAGAAGGCCGCGGAAGCCAAGAAGCCCGCCGCCAAGGGCGGCCTCCTCGCCGCCGCCGAGGCCAAGAAGACCGCTTCCAAGGCCCCGGCCAAGCCCGCGCCGAAGCCCGTGCCCAAGTCCGCAGCGGCGGCCAAGCCGGCCGCGTCCAAGGCCAAAAAGGCCGCCGAAACGCCGGCGGCGAAGGGCAAAAAGAAGCCGAAATAAACGCGGGCGGCGGCAAAATACTTGACAATCTTTTTTCGGCTGGCTATAGTAACCCCGCTTTCGAGAGAGAGCGATCCCCTGTAGCTCAGCTGGCAGAGCAAGTGGCTGTTAACCACTGGGTCCCTGGTTCGAACCCGGGCGGGGGAGCAAGTTAAGTTCTTACCTAGTAAGGCGTTAAGCCCTGGCGATGTCCAGGGCTTTTTCGTATTCGGAGGCCTACTGGACTCAAATTGGACTCAGATCTGGGGGGAGTATGGCTGCCAAGAAGAAGTACCCCGAGCCCTACCGGCGCGAGGACAGCAAGATCTACTACTTCAACTACCTCGGGAAGGACGGCAAGCGCCGCCGCCTGACCACCGGCCTCACCGGCAAGGAGGAGGCCCGAGAGTACATTCGCGCCTTCGTCGATGAGCAGGGAGCCGAGGCGACCACCCTGACCTTTGCCGAGTACGCCGCCCCCTACTTCAAGTCCGAGACCTGCCCCCACTTCATCCGCTACCGCCAGGAAGGCAAGAGCATCGGCCTCAACCACCTGCACCAATGCCGCACCCTCCTCGAGAAGCACGTCTTCAAGGATCCGGCCTTTTCCCGCCTCCCCCTGAACAAGATCACGCGAGGCGACCTCCTCGATCTCCGCCGTCGCCTCCATGCCGGT
>JAEUJG010000261.1 GCA_016794765.1 Spirochaetaceae bacterium
GGAAGGTTCCGGCGACGCCGACTCCGAGGAATGAGGAACGCGATGCGCGACACTGAAAGGACGGCCGCCTTCGCGGCCTGCGTCTTCGATCTCGACGGCACCATCGTCGACTCCGAGCCGAACTACGAGGCCTCCGACCGCGCCTTCCTGGCGGGCTACGGCATCGACTACGACAAGGAGGCCAACCTGGCCGTCATGGGCCGGGGCGCCCAGGAGTGCCTCGCCTACCTCGAGCGGCGCTTCCCCGACAGCCCCTACCACGGCCTGCCCGCGGCGGAGCGCCTCAGGTTGAAGGACGAGGCCTATATCGCCTACGCGCGCGGCCGCACCCGGGCCTTTCCCGCCATGCTCGCCCTCGTGGAGCGGCTGTCCGCGCGGGGCCTGCCCCTCGCCATAGCGTCGGGTTCGAGCCCCGAGGTGATCCGCCTCTGCGTGGCGGAGGCTGGCCTCGCCGGCCGCTTCGCCGCCCTGGTCTCCTCCGCCGAGGTGCCGCGGGGCAAGCCCTCGCCCGACGTCTTCCTCGAGGCGGCGCGCCGCCTCGGCGCGGCGCCCTCGCGCTGCCTCGTCTTCGAGGACACGGAGGCGGGGCTCGCGGCCGCCCTCGCCGCCGGCATGGCCTGCGTCCTTCTCCCCGCGCCCGGATTCGAGCCGGAGCGCGGCCTCGCGGCCCGCGCCCTCCGGGTCTTCCCAGGCGGCCCCGCCGCGGCGACGGCGGAGGAACTCCTCGCCCTTGTCGAGGGCGGCGCGGTCGACGCGGTCCGCGCCGGCTGAAGGATCCGCCCCGCCTCCAGCGGCGCCTCGCGATCCGGTCGGCCGGCGGCGGGCCCGCCCGCGCCAGGCCCGCGCTCCGCGCCGGTTTCCCCTCGGCGGCCTCGCGCGTGGAGCCGGCGGTCGCGCCGGCGGTCGCGGCGATCCCGCACCGGAATCGCCCCGGCGGCGGGCCACAAAAAAGCCGCCCCTCGCGGGGCGGCCGTTTCCTCGGGGCGCGGGAATCAGTTCTTCATCGACCTGAGGCCGATGAGGGCGTCGTTCGTCTCCCGGAAGCGCTTCACCACGATGGGGAGGAGCTCCAGGGCGGCCTCGGGATGGGCCTTGAGGAAGGAGTTGAACTCCCAGGAGGCCAGCACGAGGCAGGTCGTGTCGCTGATGGCCTTGACGCTCGCCGAGCGGGGGGAGCCGTCGAACACCGCCATCTCGCCCATGATGTCGCCGGGGCCGTTCTCCGCGATCTCCACTTCCTTGCCGGAGGCGTCGGTCTTCTCGATGCGGACGCGGCCGGAGAGGATGATGAAGAGGCCGATGCCGCTCTCGCCCTGCTTCATGAGGTATTCGCCGGGCTTGAAGTTGCGCTCGGTGCAGATGCCGGCGATTCCCTTCAGGTACTTCGGATTGAAATTCTCGAAAAGGCCGACTTTCGCCAGCGCCTGTTCCTTGTCCATTGCTTACGCTCCTTTCCGTCTAGAGTAAGATAGAGGGACTTCGGCGCGTCGTCAAGGACGAGCTCGTTTCGGGCTCTTCTCGGGGAGCTTGGCCGAAGTCTTGGCCCCGGTTTTGGCGGCGGACCTGGCGGCTGCGCCGGCCGATATCGCCGCCTTTTTCGCCGGGATCGCGGCGCCGCCGGCGCCGGCAGGTCCCTCGGCGAAGGCGAGCACCTGGGCGGAAGGCCGCATCCCCGCCGCCTCCAGGTTTTGGAGGATGAGCGGCAGGATGGCGTTCTTGAGGGCGGCGAAATCGTCCTTGTTGAACCATACGCCGAAGAGGATCGAGATGCCGTTCGGGCCGAGCTGGTCGACGAGGAAAAAGGGCTCGGGTTCGGCGAGGGCGAGGGGCGTCGCGGCGGCGGCCGAGCGGAGGAGCCGCTCGGCGGCGAGGGGATCCACGCCGTAGGGCAGGGTAAGCGCGATGTCGAGCCGCCGCGTCGGCCAGTGGGTCGCGTTGACGATGTTCGACTTGATCATCGTCTCGTTCGGCACCCGCACGAGGCGGTTGTCGAAGGTCCGGATCTTCACGGAGAACATGTCCACCGACTCGACCGTGCCCGTCACGGCCTCGACCTGGATCACGTCGCCGACCTCGAAGGCCTTCTCCGAGAAGAGGAAGAGGCCGGAGATGACGTTCGACACGGAGGTCTGGGCGGCGAAGCCGATCGCGATGCCCGCGATGCCCGCCGCGCCGAGGACGGCGGTGAGGTCGAAGCCGGCGGCGTTGGCGGCGTTGACGAGGACGATGATGCCGCCGCCGTACTTCACGAGCTTTTCTATGACGTCGCCGAGGCGGTTGCGGATCTTGCGCTTCGTGATCCTCCGGGTCGCGAGGAGGCCGAGCCGGACGAGGAGGTAGCCCCCGACGAGGATGAGCGCGACGCTCAAGGTTCGTTTCAGGCCTTCGCCGGCGAAGAACTCCCGGGCGAGGCCGCCGACCGCTTGCGGATCCATGCGTTCGAGTCTAGCATTCACCCTTCGCGGAGGGAAGCGTTCCATGGGAAAGAAACAACGCGGCGTTTCGGGCGCGGGCCCCGGTGCCGGACCCGGCGCCGGATCCGGTGCTGAGGATGCGCGCGGCGTCCGACGCTCTTGGGAAGGCGGGGTGGGGGAGGAGGCGGCCGACGGGCGGCGGGTCGACCGCTGGCTCGCCGAGACGGCCCGCGTCGTCACGCGTTCCCAGCTCAAGGCGCGGGGCGCCGTCATCCTCGTCAACGGAAAGGAATCGAAGCCCTCGCGCCCCCTCAAGCCCGGCGACCGCGTCTCGGTATCCTGGATCGAGGAGCCGTCCGAGGGCCTCGTGCCGGAGGACCTGCCCCTGTCGGTGCTCTACGAGGACGAACGGACGATCGTCGTGGACAAGGCCCAGGGCATGGTGACCCATCCCGGCCACGGCAACCGCCGCGGCACCCTCGCGAACGCCCTCCTCGGCCGGCTCGTCGCCGCCGGGCGCGGCGCCGCTCCGCGCGGCGGCCCGGGCGGCGCCCCGGGCGGTTTCCCCGAAGCGCCCGAATCCTTCCGGGGCGGGGTCGTGCACCGCCTCGACAAGGACACCTCGGGCGTCATCGTCGCCGCCAAGGATCCGGCCGCGCAGGCCGCCCTCGCGGCCCAGTTCAAGGACCGCACGACGAGGAAGGAATACCTCGCGGTCACGCGCGGGGTGCCCGCGCCCGCCGCGGGGCGCGTGGAGAACCGGCTCGGGCGCGATCCGCGCGAGCGCAAGCGCTTCGCCGCCGTCGCCGAGGGCGGCAAGGTCGCGGTGACGGACTACCGTGTCCTGGCCGTGTACGGCCGGTACGCCCTCGTCGCCCTGCGTCCGAAAACGGGCCGGACCCACCAGCTCCGCGTCCACCTCGCGGGCCTGGGCGCGCCCATCCTCGGCGATCCGGTCTACGGGAAGCGGGACTCCGACTTTTCCGCGGCCACCCTCATGCTCCACGCCTTCAGGCTCAGGATCCGCCTGCCGGGCAAGGAGGAAGCTTCGCTCTTCAAGGCGCCCCTGCCTTCCCGCTTTGTGGCCCTCCTGGCCGAACTTGAGCGGCGCTACGGGAAAAAAACGCCCGCCTGAAGCGCCGCAGGCGGGCGAAGCAAGGCGGGCGATACTTAGTCGGTCGGACTGACGGTCCGGCTGGCCGGCGGGCCTGTCGGGCCGGCGGGCCGGCGGGCAAGTCCGCGCGGCCGATGTTTCCGCTCGACCGAAGTTGCCCGCGCGGCCGCGGAGAATCCGAAGGACGCTAGACGCGCAGGACGGTCTTGACGGCCGCGAGAAGCTCTTCCTTCTGGAAGGGCTTGGCGAGGAAGGCGCTGGCGCCGAGCTTCATGGACTCGTCGCGGAGCGGCGCCTCGTCCTGGGTCGTCAGGACGATGACCGGCACCTTGGCGGCGGCCGGCAGGGCGCCGCGGGCCTTGAGGAATTCGATGCCGTTCATTTCCGGCATGTTGATGTCGAGGATGATGCAGTCATAGGACCCAACCTTGAGCTTTTCAAGGGCGTCCTTCCCGTGCTCGGCCTCCTGGACCTCGTGGCCGGCGCCCTTGAGGGCGAGGGAAACGATCTTTCGCATGGTAGAGGAATCGTCGACGGCGAGAAAATTCATTTTACCTCCCAAGGCGCCGAGGCCGGAGCGGGCTCCGGCGCGGCGCGACCCTATAACTCTAAGCGAGGGAGGTTCGGGTGGCAATGGCCGCGGGGAAATCGATGGAGGCCTTTTAAAAGGCACGAGCCGCGCTGGCGGCCACCGCGCGGCTCGAATCCCCGAAGGGAGCGCCTTGCTCCGTCGGAAGGCCGTCCTCGCGGGCGACCCTCCTTCGGCTCGGCGAAGTCAGTTAGTAGCGGCGGGGACCGTTGGAGCGGAAGCCACCATCGCGGCGGGGCTTGTCCTCCGCCTCGTTGACGCGGAGCTGGCGACCCATGTACTCGAAGCCGTTGAGAGCCTCGATGGCGGCGCGCGCCTCGTCCTCGGTGTTCATCTCGACGAAACCGAAGCCCTTGGCCTTACCGGTGTAGCGATCGACGATGATGTTGACCGAAGCGACCTCGCCGTACTGGGCGAAGAGGTCCCTGAGACCGTTCTCGGTGGTGGCGTAGTTCATGTTGCCGACGTAAACCTTCTTGGACATGCGAAAAACCTCATACATGGCTCGCCGCGCGAGTGCGGGGCGATGCCGGATTCGTCCGCCCATGGCGAACGCGCCCGCGAGTGCGGGCGTACGGCGGCTTTCTGGAGAGCCGTTCAGAGATCCCAACTGACTTCAAGGAGCCGAAAACGGGCGAGGATGGAGAAAGGTGTGTGCTTTCTTTACCTGCTACGTGGAGACCGCGGAGATTCCCCTGCCCGGCCGCCGGGCAGAAGTGCCGCTCCGTGTAGGTACGGACTATGTTGCGGACCCTGTTTTCTACCTTAAACATAGTGAAGGCGAACTCATCCCTCCGAAAGTACGCGGAATCCCATTCGGGATTCCGAATGATACTATAACAATCGCCAGAAATGCCGTCAACCGTAATTCCTATAAAAGGAACGAATTTCCCGAAATCCTTGACAAACAACCTCCCATCCGTATAATCGGAACGGACACTTAAAATCGTAGTAGGGGGAACCATGAAGGCCGTATGGTACGTAGCCCTTCCTCTTACTGGTTTGATTCTTGGATGGATGATCCGCTGGCTTTACGCCAGATTTCAACTCGCCGCCGCCGAGCAACAGGCGGAGCGCATTAAGCAGGACGCGGTCAAAGAGGCCGAGGCACAGAAGAAAGAGATCCTGGTAGAGGCGAAAGATCAGCTCATCCGAGACCGGAACCAGCAGGAGCGGGAAATCCGCGAACGCCGCGCCGAACTTCAGCGTTTCGAGCGGCGCACGATGCAGAAGGAAGAGACTCTCGACCGCAAGATAGCGGCCTTGGACAAGCAGGAACAGGTTCTTCAAGCCCGGGAAAAAAGCTCGGTCGAGAAGGAAGAGTTCCTGGCCGGTCAGGAGGAACGCTACAAGCAGGAGCTCGAGCGCATCTCCGGACTGACCGCCGACGAGGCCAAGAAGATCATCATCCAGGGCCTCGAGAACGAAGCCAAGCGCGACGCCCAGATCATCGTCAACAAGATCGAGCAGGAAGCCCAGGTCGCCGGCGAGAAGAAGGCCCGCGACATCCTCGTGACGACGATGCAGCGCCTCGCCACCGAGGTCACCACCGAGGTGACGGTCACCTCCGTCAGCCTCCCCTCGGACGAGATGAAGGGCCGCATCATCGGCCGCGAAGGCCGCAACATCCGAACCCTTGAGACCCTCACAGGCGTCGACGTCATCATCGACGACACGCCCGAGGCCGTCGTCATCTCCTGCTTCGACCCCGTGCGGCGCGAGATCGCCCGCGTGTCCCTCGAGCGCCTCATCACCGACGGGCGGATCCATCCCGCCCGGATCGAAGAGGTCGTGCAGAAGGTCACCCGAGAGATCGCCCAGAAGATCTACGAAGAGGGCGAGAAGGTCGTCTTCGACATCGGCCTCCACAACATGGCGCCCGAGCTCATCAAGGCCCTCGGCCGGCTCCATTACCGGACCAGCTACGGCCAGAACGTCCTCGCGCACTCCAAGGAAGTCGCCGTCATCGCCGGCATGCTCGCCGCCGAGCTCGGCCTCAACCGGGAGATCGCCAAGCGCGGCGCCCTCCTCCACGACATCGGCAAGGGCATCGAGACGGATTCGGACCAGAACCACGCGGAGCTCGGCATGGAGCTCGTGCGGAAGCTCGGCGAGGATCCCCGCGTCATCAACGCGATCGGTTCCCACCACAACGACGTGGAGCCGATCTGCGCGGAGTCCGTCCTCGTGCAGATCGCCGACGCCATCTCCGCAGCCCGCCCCGGCGCCCGGCGCGAGACGCTGGACAACTACGTGAAGCGCCTCGAGAACCTCGAGAACATCGCCGAGGGCTTCTCCGGCGTCGAGAAGGCCTTCGCCATCCAGGCCGGCCGGGAGCTCCGGATTCTCGTCAACAACGAGCAGATTTCGGACGACGGCGCCAAGGAGCTCTGCAAGAGCATCGCCAAGAAGATCGAGAGCGACCTCCGCTACCCGGGCCGCATCAAGGTCACCATCATCCGCGAGACGCGCATCGTCGAGTACGCGCGCTAGCGGGGAAACGGAATAAAACCGAAGGCCGGCGTCCAACCGCCGGCCTTTTCTTTTATCGCGGCCGTGGACCATAATCCAAAGGGCGCGGCGTCCGGCCCCCGCGGCGAAGCACGGCACGGATCGAGAGGAGTCATCCCGATGAGCGAAGTCAGAGCCCTGATGCTTGGAGACGTGATCGGCGAGCCGGGCCTCAAGGCGCTGTTCGCCGGCCTCGGCGAGCTTGTCCGCCGCCTGAAGGCGGACCTGGTCGTGGCCAACGGCGAAAACGCCGCCGGCGGCTTCGGCATCACCGAGGAGGAGGCCAGGAAGCTCTTTTCGCTCGGCGTCCACGTGATCACGAGCGGCAACCACGTGTGGGAGAAAAAGGGAGCGACCGAGCTCCTCGATTCGACGGAGCGCCTGCTCCGGCCGGCGAACTATCCGCCGGGGGCCCCCGGCCGCGGACTGGCCCTCCTCGAGGCTGGCGGCGCCGACTGGGCCGTCCTCAACCTGCAGGGCAGGGAAGGCCTCTATCCGATCGACTGCCCCTTCAGGACGGCCGACGCCCTCCTTGAAAAGATCCGCGACGAAAAGCCCGGAGCCCTCGTGCTCGTCGATTTCCACGCCGAGTCGAACGAGGAAAAGGAAGCCTTGGGGCTCTATCTGGACGGTCGGATCTCGGCCCTGGCCGGGACCCATACCCACGTCCAGACCGCCGACGAGCGCCTCCTTCCCAAGGGAACGGGCTATCTCACCGACCTCGGCATGACCGGTCCCGAGGACTCGGTCATCGGGGTCAAGACCGACATCTGCCTGAAGCGCAGCCTGACCCAGATCCCGATCAAGATGGAGACGGCGGAAGGGCCGGCGACGATCAAGGGTGCCCTGTTCACGATCGACCGCGAGAGCGGGCGCTGTCTCAAGGTGGAGCGGATCCGCGATTAAGGGCGGGCGGCCTTTCCTGGATCGACATATCCGGGTGTTTTTGTCAACGTTGCTTGCATTTCGGGCCGGCTGCATTAGGTTTATAGCGGCATTCCCGTAGGCGTGGGTCCCGGAGGCGCCTCCGGGGCGACTGGCCGGGACCGTGCCTGCAACCTCTTTGCCGTCGCCCGCGCGGAGCGCTTCCAGGTCGCTTTTCTCGATTGGAGGTTTTAACCATGAAACTTACCCCCAAGGTCAGTTTGATCATTGCCGCCGTCATCGCCGTGGTCTTGCTCGGCGTGACCCTGATCGTCGCGACGGTCGTCGACCAACGCTTCCTCGCCGAAGTCAAGACGAGCAGCGCCGCGACCGTTTCCGCGCGCACCGACGCCCTCGGCGAACTCTTCGGCAGCATCAAGACCCAGCTCATCTTCAATGCGGCGAAGAAGCAACTGCGGGAAGGCGACGAGGCGACCATCAAGTCCGCCACCAACGAAATCGGCACGATGACGCCGTCCTATGTCAACGTCTCCTTTTTCGCCTGGCCGGACGGTCGTTTTTACACCTCCAAGGGCGCCTCGGGTTCCATCGCCGACCGGGCCTATTTCAAGGCGGCCATGGGTGGCCAGGACTTTGTCGTGGGCGAGGCGGTCCTCTCCAAGGATACCGGCTTGCCAGTATCGAACATCGTCAAGCTCGTGAAGGAACCGAGCGGCGCGATCAAGGGCCTTACGGCCTACCAGGTCGACCTCGGCAAGCTCAGCGAGATCGTCAAGGGACTCAAGCTCGGCGAGACCGGCTATGGATGGATCGTGGACAACGCGGGCTTGACGATAGCCCATCCCGATCCGGCCTTCACGATGAAGTTCAATGTCTATGAATCCGACAAGCAAGGCTTCGTCGGCCTCGCCGCCTTCGGGAAGCGCATCGTTGACGAGGATTCCGGCCTCGGCAACTACGTAAAACCCGACGGGACCAAGGTTTTGGCCATTTTCGCGACGATCCCGAACACCCCCAATTGGACCTTGGTGCTTTCCGTGCCGGAAGTCGAGCTCCGCCGAGCCTCGCTGCAGGTCATCAACATCATGGTGATCGCCTTCATCGTCGCCTTGGTTTTCGGAGCGACCGTGGCCGTGATCGTGGCACGGAGCATTGTCCGGCCGGTCGCCCTCGTCAAGCAGGGCGTCGGCCTCATCGAGCAAGGCGACCTCAGCCTGGAGGGGCTCGACATCGCGGCGACCCGGAAGCTCGTGGTCCGCGCCGACGAGGTCGGCGACCTCGGTCGGAGCCTCGATTCCCTGGTCGACAGCCTGACAAGCGTGGTCGGCGACATCCGCAGCGCCTCCAAACAGGTTTCCGACGGCTCGCAGCAGCTTTCCGAGACCGCGCAGGGCATTTCCCAAGGCGCGAACGAACAGGCAGCGAGCATCGAGGAACTTTCGGCCTCGGTCGAGGAACTCGCGTCCACGATCCGCCAAAACGCCGACAACACGGCCCAGGCCGACGCCTTGGCCCGGCGCGTCGCCCAGAACGCCGACGAGTCGGGGCGGGCGGTCAGCCAGACCGTGGCCAGCATGAAGGAAATTGCCGCCCGCATCTCCATCATCGAGGAGATAGCGCGGCAGACGAACCTCCTGGCCCTCAACGCCGCCATCGAGGCCGCGCGGGCCGGCGACGCAGGCAAGGGCTTCGCGGTTGTCGCGAGCGAGGTGCGCAAGTTGGCCGAACGCTCGCAGAAGGCGGCGGGGGAAATCAACGAACTCTCCAAGACGAGCGTTTCGGTGGCCGGCGAGGCGGGCAAGCGGCTCGACGAGCTCGTGCCGGACATCAAGAAGGCCGCCGACCTGATCCAGGAGATCGCGGCGGCTTCCGGCGAGCAGGCGGGTGGCGCCGACCAGATCGCCAAGGGTGTCACGCAAATGGACACGGTGGTCCAGCAGAACGCCTCCGCCTCTGAGGAGCTCGCGAGCACCGCCGAGGAACTGGCCGCGCAGGCCGAGCGCCTGGCGCAGACCATCGGGTTCTTCAAGTTGGCCAAGGCCGCCGATTCCGCGGCCGCGAGGTCCGGCCCTGCCGCGGCCGCCGAAGGTTCCGCGGCCCAGGCTGGCCGCAAGGCCCCGGCCGCTCCGACCGCCCGGCTCGCTGTTTCCTCGGCGGCGAAGAAATCCGAAGCCGCGCCCGCAGCGAGCCGCGCGATAGCTTTGCCGAAGCAGGGCACGCCGGGAGCGGCGGACGACGCCGATTTCGAGGAATTCTAGGACCGGGCGGCGCGGGCGACGACGATCAGGAAGGGGTCGCCGTCGCCGGAGAAGGGCGTCGCCCGCCAGGAAGCGTAGCGTTCGGCTTCCTCATAACCCGCCGCCTGAAGGGCTCGCGCCAAACTTGTGGGGCGGAAAGGGCTGAGGAGGGTTTCGTCCCGGAGGCGTTCGCCCGCCACCTCAAGTTCGGTGAGGAACCCGAGCCTCCCCGCCGGGCCGGGTGCATAGCGGCGGTGGAACGCTATATCGCCGGCCCGAATCTCCGGCAGCTCGACCTGCGCCGCGCCTGCGGCGAAGCGCGCCATTATCGGATCGTAGTTGAGGAGCTGCAGCACCAAAGCGCCTCGCGGCTCCAGCAGGCGACGAGCCTCCTCCAGGAAGGTGCCGAGGGCTTCTTCGGATTCCAGGTGGGGCAGGGTATTGCCGAGGCACAGGAGGAGATCGAAGGTGCCGGGCGTCGCCCACGACGCCGCGTCCAGCATTCCTCCCTCCTCGAAACGGAGGGCGGAGGACAAGCCGACCGCCGCGGCCTTTTCCTTGGCTCGAAGGCGCATGGCCGCTGAAGGTTCAAGCCCCAAGCCCTCCCAGCCCGCCGCGGCGAGGGCCAGTAGTTGCGAGCCGGTCGCGCAGCCGAGGTCCAGCGCATGGCGGGAGCCCGGGGGCGGCGCACCGCCGGTCCGTTCGAGAAGGAACGAGGTTGCCGTCGGCGATTGGGGAAACAGCAGGTCGTAGGCTTCCGCCAGGTTTTCGTAGAGGGCCATGGGAACAATATAGCGCTTCCGCCGCCGGAACGTGCTTGACAAGAATGCTCCAGAGGGTTATATAGGATACAAGACTCGCGAATCCGAATAAAGGAAGTCGCCATGGACCGATTGTTGAACATTTCGGATAGGACCAACGCCGCTCTCCACGCCTTGGCCTTGGCCGCCAAATCAGGGGGCCCCCTCCCCGCCGCGCGCGCCGCGGAAGAGCTCGGGGTCTCCGCAAGCTATCTCGCCAAGACGCTCCAACCGGTCGCGAAGGCGGGCCTCCTCGATTCAACGCGAGGGGCCGCCGGCGGTTTCCTCCTCGCCAAGGACCCGGCCCGGATCACCTGCCTCGAGGTCCTGGAACTCCTCGACGGTCCCCTGCCCGTGCGCGCCTGCCTCGTTGAAAAGCAGGTTTGCCCCCG
>JAEUJG010000552.1 GCA_016794765.1 Spirochaetaceae bacterium
GAGCCGCCTCGCCGTGACGGCGACCGTGCGCAGCCTGAGACCGGGCGCGTTGAGCCGCGCGATGAGGTCGCCCATGGTCGCCGTGGCGGGCAGGGCCGTCCGGAGCAGGGCGAGGTCTTCTTCGACCTGGCCGCTCAGGAAGTCGAGGCGGAGGAGGCCGCCGAATTTGTCGCCCCCCGCGAAGGAAAGGCCGAAAAAGAGCCGGGAGTCCACGGCGTAGAGGCCGGTGCTCTCGTCGAGGCCGCCGTGGCTCAGGAGTTCGAGGCGGTCGACGTTGACGTTCGCCGCCTTTAGGGGCGGCGCCGCGAAGGCCGCGAGGGCGGCTAGCAGGATGGCCGGGAAGCTTCTTCCACGCATGTCCGTAGGTCTCCTCGTGGCTAGTATAGCCTGAATTTTAGCGCTCCGAGAGGAGGATTGCACTGAAAGCCGGCGCAATTCCTCCCGGCGCCGGCTTCGGGGCCGGTCCGCGGCACCTTATGCTTATCGGCGGCCCCGGGGTCCGGGCAAAGGGAAAGGATCGCGCGTCCGCCGGCCTTGACGTAAAGCCTCATCTATATAATGCTGGAAGCACGATGAGCGATTATCTCGATCCCAACAACGAGGAACTCCTCAAGGACTTCTTCTCCGAGGCGAACAGCCAGGTGGAGACCCTCGAGCAGAGCGTCCTCGTCCTCGAGAACGATCCCGCCAACCGCGACGCGGTCGACGAGATCTTCCGGGCGGCCCATACCCTGAAGGGCGGCGCCGCGACGGTCGAAATGGCCGAGCTGGCGCAGTTCACCCACCTCGTCGAGGACGTGCTGGACGGCATCCGCTCCGGCAAGGCGACCGTCGGCGAGGCGCTCATCGACGCCCTCCTCGCCTCCATCGACGTGATCAAGGCGATGCTCGACGCGCGGGCCGGCGGCGGGGTGCACAAGGCCGACATTTCCGCGCTCAAGTCCACCTTGGCTGCTTTCCTGCCCGCCGGCGCCTCCAAGGCCGCGCCGGCTCCCAAACCCGCCCCCGCCCCCGCCCCCGCTCCGTCGCCCGCCGCCAAGGCCGCCCCGGCAGCAGCTCCGGTCGCCGCCGCCTCGTCGTTCGGCCTCAGCGAGTACGAGCTCCTCGAGCTCCGCGAGGCCGCCGGGGCCGGACGCCGCGTCTACCGCCTCAGCCTGACCTTCAATCCGGACAACGTGATGAACACCGTCTCCGCGATCCACGCCTTCGCCGCCCTGCGCGACGCCGGCTCGATCCTGAAGACCGTGCCCGATTTCGAGAAGCTCTACGAGGACGCCTTCTATCCGACGGTCGAGTACTTCATCGCGACCGAGCTCGACGCGGACGAACTGCGGCGGAAATCCCTGATCCCCGATGTCGTGAGCGGCGTCGCGGTCGACGAGGTCAATCTCGGCGGCGGCGCCGAGGCGGCTTCCGCCCCCGCGGCCCCGAAGCACGAGGTGGACATCAGCGCCGAGGAGCTCCAGGCCGCGCTTGGGACGCCTGCCCGCGCGGAGGCTCCGCGCCCCGCGCCTCGGCCCGCGCCGAGCCCGGCCCCGGCCGCCGCCGCGGCGGTCGCCGCGCCTCCCGAGCCCTCCGTCGCCGCGCAGATCGCCGAGGCCCACGAGGAGGAGGCGCCCAAGGAGGCCGAGGTCCGCAAGGGCCAGGTCCAGCAGGGCTCCGTCCTCCGCGTCGACAGCCGCCGGATCGACAACCTCCTCAACCTCGTGTCCGAGACCGTCATCAACAAGGCCACCTTCAACCAGATCTCCGCGCGCTTCGGCGACCTGATGGGCGAACTCCAGCAGTCCCAGGGCCGCTTCCGCGACGGCCTCAAGGATCTCTTCGACGAGCTGCCCGACCAGCTCGCGGCCATCCAGGCCGGCAAGTCCGCCAAGGAGATCAAGAAGGACATCCTTGAGAAGTACGGCAACCTCTTCCAGGCCTTCGACGGCTTCGAGGGCGACCTCAAGACCGACGTCGCCAAGTTCCGCTCGACCGCCCAGAACCTCGGCCGCATCACCGGCGAGCTCCAGGAAGGCGTCATGCGGATCCGCATGGTGCCCATCAGCCAGATCTTCAGCCGCTTCCCCCGCCTGGTGCGGGACCTGACCAAGACCCTCAACAAGAAGGTCAACCTCGTCATCGAAGGCGAGGACACCGAGCTCGACAAGTCGGTGATCGAGGATCTCCTCGATCCCCTCATGCACTCCGTCCGCAACGCCCTGGACCACGGCATCGAAAGCCCCGAGGAGCGCCGCGCCGCCGGCAAGAACGAGGAGGGCACCGTCCTCCTCAAGGCCTCCAACGAAGGCAACATGATCATCATCGAGATCTCCGACGACGGCAAGGGCATCGACGTCGAGGCGGTCAGGACCAAGGCCGTCGAGCGCGGCCTCATCCACCCGAGCAAGTCCCTCACCGACGTCGAGGCCTTCAACCTGATCTTCGACGCCGGCTTCTCCACCGCCAAGTCCGTGACGAACATCTCCGGCCGGGGCGTGGGCCTCGACGTGGTGAAGCGCCAGATCGAAAAGCTGAACGGCACCGTCACGGTGACGAGCCAGCGCGGCAAGGGATCGCGCTTCACGATCAAGCTGCCCCTTACCCTCGCGATCATCCAGGGCCTCCTCGTGCGCGTCGGCAAGGAGATCTACTCCATCCCGATCACGAGCGTCATCGAGAGCCACCGGATCAAGCCCGCCGACATCCGGATGATCGACAACTACGAGGTCTTCAACATCCGGAACGACGTCGTGGCCCTCCTCCGGCTGAACCGCCTCTTCAGGATCCAGACCGACGAGCAGCGCGAGCACTGCTTCGTCGTCATCGTCGGCACCGCCGACAAGCGGATGGGCCTCATGGTCGACTCCCTCATCGGGGAGGAGGACGTGGTCATCAAGCCCTTGCGCGACCAGTTCACCGTCTCGCCGGGCATCGCGGGGGCCTCCATCCTCGGCGACGGCTCGGTGTGCCTCATCATCGACGTGAGCCAGCTCCTGGAGCTCGGACTCAAGCGGGAGCTCGAGGAGCGGCGGCGCCTCGAGGCTTCGGTCCGCTAAGCAAAGGCGAAGGGAACGAGCATGGCAGCGCAGACTACCGAGCGGACGCCCCAGGCCGCCGACGCCAAGAAGGAACGGGCCGACAAGGTCGACTTCAAGATGGTCACCTTCTCCCTGGCGGGGAAGGAATACGGCATCGACATCATGAGCGT
>JAEUJG010000271.1 GCA_016794765.1 Spirochaetaceae bacterium
CCGGCTCATCGGCGCCCGGGACGCCGAATGCCTGTATTTCACCTCCGGCGGCTCCGAGTCGAACAACACCGTGTTCGGCACGATGTACGAACTGGGCCGGAAGGGCGTCGCGTCCATGGGCAAGCCCCTGGCCTCGCCCCGGAAGAAGATCATCACCACCTCCATCGAGCACCCTTGCGTCCTCAACGCGGCCAAGCGCCTGTCCGACGAGGGCTTCCCCGTCGTCTACCTCAAGGTGGACGGGCAGGGGAGGGTCGACCTCGCCGAGCTCGAGCGCGAGCTCGATCCCGCGCGCTCCGAGGGCGGCCCCGTCCTCCTCGTCTCCGTGATGGCCGCCAACAACGAGATCGGCACCATCCAAGACATGAAGCGCATAACGTCTTTGTCCAAGGCCGCCGGGGCCTTCGTCCACAGCGACGCGACCCAGGCGGTCGGCAAGGTCGGCGTGGACGTCGAGGACTGGGGCGTCGACTACCTCACGCTCTCCTGCCACAAGCTCTACGGGCCCAAGGGCGTCGGCGGACTCTACGCCCGCCGCGGCGTCCCCCTCGAGCCCCTCGTCCGCGGCGGCCACCAGGAGCGCGGCGTCCGCGCCGGCACCTACAACAACCTCGGCATCCTCGGCTTCGGCAAGGCCGCCGAGCTCGCGCTCGCCGAGCTTCCCTCCTACCGCGAGCGCGTCGGATCCCTGCGGGAGCGCCTCCGGGCCGGCATCGTTGCCGCCGTCCCGCACGTGCGCGTGAACGGCCACCCCGTGGAGGTCCTGCCCAACACCCTCAACGTGTCCTTCCCCGGCGCGGAGGGCGAGGCGATCCTCCTCTCGCTCGACATCGAGGGCATCGAGGTCTCCACCGGCTCGGCCTGCGCCTCCGGCAGCCTCGAACCGTCCCACGTGCTCATGGCCACGGGCGTGGGCCCCGAGCTCGCCCACGGCTCCATCCGCTTCAGCCTCGGACGGCTGACGACGGTGGAGGAAATCGACTATGTCCTCGAGAAGCTTCCGCCCATCATCGCCCGCCTGCGGCGCATGTCCACCGTCTCCGCTTCCTGTTCGGACGAGGCGACGGGCGCCGGTTCGTCGAGCTGACGGAACCGCGGGCACCCCACACCGACCAACGCGCAAAGGAGCATGGCTATGACCGACGCCTTCCAGTGGCTTTATTCCGACGTCGTGAAGGAGCACTTCACCAACCCAAAGAACGTCTTCGATCCCGACGAGAAATTCGCCGCCGACGCCGAGGGCATCGTGGGCAACATCAAGTGCGGCGACCAGATGATGTTCCTCCTCAAGATCGAGAACGACGTCATCGCCGACGTCCGATGGAAGACCTACGGCTGCGCCAGCGCCATCGCGAGCACCTCCATGCTCTCCGAGGTCATCAAGGGCATGAACATCCGCGACGCCTACTCGATCAAGCCCGCCGACATCGCCAAGCGTCTCGGCGGACTTCCGGAGAACAAGATCCACTGCTCCGTCCTCGGCGACAAGGCGCTGCGCGCCGCGATCGACAGCCACCTCGCCAAGAATGGCCGCGCCGGCGAGTTCAAGGGCGAGGACGCAGTCGTCGTCTGCACCTGTCTCAACATCACCGACAAGGACATCGAGGAAGCCGTGAAGGCGGGCGCCAGGAGCTGGGAACAGCTCCAGGAGGCCACGAAGATCGGTACGGTCTGCGGCGGCTGCAAGACCCGCGGGGAGGAGCTCCTTCACGAGTTCTCCCACATCTACGGGGACTGATCCGTCCCGCGCGCCTCCGGCCGCCGCCGTCCTTGACAGGCGGCCCCGGCGCGTAGTAGCATGATTTCGACGACAGATTAGCTCAGCTGGATAGAGCATCAGCCTCCGGAGCTGAGGGTCGCGCGTTCGAATCGCGCATCTGTCAGAACCCACAAGACCGTCCGCTTCCGCGGGCGGTCTTTTTGTATGCCGGTGCCGGTGCCGGTGCCGGTGCCGGTGCCGGTGCCGGTGCGGCCTTCCGCATTCCGGCCGCCGCCGCCGCCGCGGCCGCCACGGCCGCCACGCCGTGCCGCGCCGCGCCCCTGGCGGCCAGCGGCCCACGGACCGAAGCGACGGCCCGGGAGGCAAGGCCGATGGCCCGGAGCGCAACGCGCGCGTTGGGTGAACTCGGGGCGACGCGCCGGCGAGCGGACGGACAAATGGGCGGGGCAAGCCCGGCCGCGAAGCCGCCTCGTTGCCTCCATGGAACAACTGCCGCGCTATTGCACCGCGGGAAGCGCGGTACCCCCGGCGCCGAGCCTTAGGTTGAAGGCGGAGACGAGCCATCCATCCTCCCCGTACTCGGCTTCCATGATCCCGCAGGTATCGACCCGGAAATGGAAGCGCATGCCCGGATCCAGGTCCAGGATCCTGCAGAGGAAAAGCTTGATCCAGCCTTCGTGGGAGACGAGTACGGCGTTCGCCGCCTCCCCCTTCAGTTCCTCGACCATGCGGTCGATCCGGAGGAACACTTCGTAGCCCGTCTCGCCGCCCGAATATCGGTAGTCGCGGTACTCGCGCTGGTTCCGTGTCCATTCCTCCTCCATGGAGTCGCGGACGGTCGGAGCCTCCTCGCGCAAGTAATCGCCCATGTCGATCTCGTCGAGCCAGGCGCGCGTCTGGATCGGGATGCCCGTCCTGGCGGCGAATTCGGCGATCGTTTGCCGCGTCCGGGCGTAGCGGCTGGCGTAGACGGAGGCGATATCCTTGTCGAGCAGGTACGACGCGAGCGTCAGACCCTGGCGATAGCCGAGTTCGGACAAGCCGTTGTCGAGGATGCCGAGCGAATCGTTCCAATCGCGTTCCTTGACCTTGTCTCCATGCCTCACGACATATAGCTTCATGGCCTCTCCCGTGTCACCCCAGGGGGCGGAATGAGCGCGGAGACGCGCCGCCCGCCATCCCGGGGCCTCAAGGTCGATACTCTTCCGGATCGGGGCCGCCGTCAAGTTTTCCCAGGGGGGGAAACGTTGCCTCCCCGCCAATGATGGTATAAAATGCGCGCGTGCGCACCGTAATTCTCGGCGCCGGCTCCGCCGGCATGCAGCTCGCCAAGCGGCTTTCCGAAGAGGGCAAGGATGTCGCCCTCATCGAACGGGATCCCGACGTGGCCCGCGTGGCGGCCAACGCCTTGGACTGCCTCGTCGTCCAGGGCGACGGCTCGACACCGGAGATCCTGGAGCGGGCCGGTACCGGCGCCGCTCGGCATTTTGTCGCCTTGACGGGGAGCGACGAGGTCAACATCGTGACCTGCTCCGTCGTGGCGGCTGAATACCCCGCGACCTCGAGGATCGCGCGCGTCCGCAACGGATACTTCACCAAGCTCGTCCCCGAGCGCCGTTCCTTCATGGGCGTGGACCGCTTCGTCAATCCCGACATAGAAACGGCGCGCTCCTTCATCGCGCTCCTTGCCCGGGAATCCGAGCTCGACGTGGTGAGCTTCTCCGAGGACGAGCTCGTCCTCCGCTCGGCCAGGATCGAGACGGGCTCTCCCTTCGCCGGAAGAAGCCTCAAGGATACGCGCGCCGCCCTGGGCCGCGATTTTCTCGTCGCCGCTCGGGAGCGGGCCGGCGTCGTGGAGGTGCCTTCCGGAGCCACCGTGCCGGAAGCGGGCGACGGTCTCTACCTCCTGGCCGCGCCGCGCGACCTGGACGCGTTGCTCGGCCAGCCCCGGGGCGCCGATTCGCGGTTCCACAAGATCGTCATCGCGGGCGGCGGTCCCATCGGGCGCCATGTCGCCGAAGGTTTCCTCGAAACCGACGAGGGAAAGGCTCTCGGCCTTTCCCGGGGGCGGGGCCGTATTTTCGGCCGCAAGGCCAAGCGGAACGTCGTCATCCTCGAGCGGTCCATCGAGGTCTGCAAGTCCTTGGCGCGCGACGTGCCGCAGGCCTTGGTCCTGAACCGCGAGCTCGCCGACGAGGATCTCTTCCTGGAGGAAGGCCTGGCGGGCGCCGATCTCTTCCTCGCGGTGACTCAGGACCAGGAACTCAATCTCCTCGCGGCGGCCCGCGCCAAGGGCCACGGCATACAGCGCTGCCTGGCGCTTTCGGAAAACAACGCCTACATCGAGCTCGCCGCGAAGCTCGGCGTGGACGGCGTCATTTCGATCAAGTCCAACGTCGTTTCCTCGATCATCGAGTACCTGCGCGGCGGTGCGCTCACGACCCTGCATTCGTTCTTCGACCGGGGCCTCAAGATCCTCGAATTCACCGTGAAGGAGGGCAGCCCCATGAACGGCGCGGTCATCAGGGACCTCGATCTCCCCAAGGGAGCACTCGTGATTTTCCTGAACCGCGGCGGCCGAAGCTCCCTTCCGGCGGGCGACACGCGCCTGGCGGCGGGCGACCGTCTCGGCATCTTTACGAGCATGGGCGCCATCAGGGGGGTAGAGTCCCTGTTCCTCGGCGAGGGCGCATGAAATTCAAGGCCATCCTCAAGCTCCTGACCCTTCTCCTCCTCGTCCTGTCCTTTTTCCTCCTCGTCTGCGCCGCCTCCTCGCTGTACTTCAAGGAGGGACCGCGGGAGCTGCGCTCCTTCCTGATTCCAGCCGGCCTTTGCGTGGCGGCCTTCATACTCGTGTTTTCCCTGACTCCGGGCCGCGAGCGTCCGTACTTTTCCGCCAAATCCGGCTATCTCTTCGTGAGCCTCGCATGGGTGACCGCCAGCGGAATCGGCGCCCTGCCCTTCCTCCTCTCCGGCGTCGCCGGATCCTACACCGACGCCTTTTTCGAGACGATGTCGGGCTTCACGACGACCGGGGCCTCCATCCTGGCCGACGTGGAGATCGTGCCGCGGTCCATCCTCCTCTGGCGCTCGACCACGCACTGGCTGGGCGGAATGGGCATCGTCGTCCTTACGGTCGCCATATTTCCCCTTCTCGGACTCGGAGGGCTCCAGCTCGTGGAGGCCGAGGCGCCGGGGCCGAGCGTCGACAAGATAACTCCCCGGATGGCGGGCACGGCCAAGATCCTCTGGTTCATCTACGTCCTGTTCACCATCGCGGAAATCCTCCTCCTCGTCCTCGGAGGCATGGGCCTCTTCGACGCCGTTACCCACACCTTCGGCACGGTCGCGACGGGAGGCTTTTCGACGAAGAACCTCTCCGTCGGCCATTTCGCGAATCCCTTCATCGACGTCGTCATCACCGTCTTCATGGTCCTGTCGGGCATGAACTTCGCCCTCTTCTACAAGGTGGGCAAGGGGCGCCTGCGCGAGGCCTTCGCCGACTCGGAGATGCGCGCCTACGTCGGCGTCTTCCTGGCCGCATCCCTCCTCATCGCCCTGGACCTGTCGCGGAACGGCGTCTTCGCGTCCTTCCGCGAGTCCTTCCGCCACGGAGCCTTCCAATCCGCGTCCATCCTGACGACGACGGGTTATGCTACGACGGATTTCGACCTCTGGCCGCCTTTTTCCCGCGTCGTGCTCTTCGCCCTCATGTTCATAGGCGGTTGCGCCGGCTCGACCGGCGGCGGCGTCAAGGTCGTCCGCTACCTCGTCCTCCTCAAGCAGTCCGCCGTGGAGCTCAAGTACCTTGTCTTTCCCCGGGGCGTCTTCGCCGTCCGGCTGAACGGCGAGCCCGTCCGCAACATGGTCGTGTTCGACACGGCGTCCTTTTTCTTCATGTATTTCATTACCGCCATGGCCTGCACCCTCGTCGTCGCCTCGGCGGGCTACGGAATCGAGACGGCCCTGACCGCGACCTTGGCTACCCTCGGCAACATCGGTCCCGGTCTGGCCCT
>JAEUJG010000419.1 GCA_016794765.1 Spirochaetaceae bacterium
CGGGGCGTTTTCGCCTACGGCGGAGTTCATGCGGCACCGTCCTTCTTCTCTTCCTTGTTCACCCGCCAGGGGCAAGGGAAAACTACGCAGCCGTGAAGGTCATCCCAACCCGAGCAACCAGGGCCGCAGGGATGCGCCTCCACCTCGTCCGGGCAGAGATCGGCGAAATCCTTCTTCCCCTGCT
The DNA here is from genome assembly GCA_016794765.1 of Spirochaetaceae bacterium. Classification (GTDB taxonomy): domain Bacteria; phylum Spirochaetota; class Spirochaetia; order Treponematales; family Rectinemataceae; genus JAEUJG01. The sequence goes on from JAEUJG010000419.1 coordinate 185, forward strand.
TCTCGCCCGCAAACCACGCGACGATGAGCATCCCGGCGATCACGAGAGCGATGATCGCGAGCACGATATCCGTCATTCCGATACCTCCCTGATTGCTATGACTTGCGCCCCGACGAGCTTCGCGCTCCACCGGCCGAGCGCCTTCGATGTTCCCGAGTCGCCGACATAAGCCCTCGAGGACCAATTCCGCTCCGCGACATGACGGGCGCTTTTTTCGGTCGCGCGGTCGTCGTCGAAGGTGATGTCGATTTCATGCGTGAGCCGGACCCGGAATCGTTTCATCATTGCCCCGCGCGGGCGTTGAACCCGCTGACCTCTCCCCGTCGATAGTGGCATTCGGGCGGACGGGGCGAAAACTGCAAAGGGCTTCGCGTCGACATCCCTGTCCAACCGCGAAGCGATCCAAGACGCCTGGACGTCACCGAGCGCGGGAAGGAGGTCTCGAACCCTCGCGCGGCCTGGATCATGGTCACCTTGCAGAATGGGAGCGGCGGGAGTCGAACCCGCAAACGGCGACAGCATGCCCTTGGCCTTCGGACCGCCCATCACCCCGGCTTAACAGGCCGGTGCCGCTCTGCCGTGCGGCTCATCCCCAGGAGCGGCCAGCCAACGGCAGGCCGCGGAAACACCAAATCGGAAGACTAATTGCGCGCTTATGCACCGCCGACGAATCGGATACGGACGCGCCGCGAGACGGGAGCTAGGGCGGTTTCAGCGCTCGACGGATGAAGTAGCAGCCGAGCGGGATTTCATTGAGCCGAGCCCGCGCTTTCGAGCTTCCGGCAGACCAGGGCCCGACACCCTGCGCCGGAAGGGACGCGATGGCGAACTCGGCAGGATCGAGGGCGATGATGTCGCTCGCGGGGAGGGAGCACTCCCGCACGATGAACGGCACTTCAACCGGCGCGGAGAGGATCGCGAAGACCGGGAAAGCCGAAGCGACGAAGACGGAAAGGATCACAAGTCCTGCCTTTCGTTCAGATAGCCAGACCGGGACGTGACGCGGGGCCCGGATTCGCGAGATGGGGATCACCTCCCTTCTTAGGCTGCCGCCTTGAGTTCCTTGAGTTGCTTCTCGATTTCCTTGGCTCGCGCGGCGAGGCTCTCTATCGTGTGCGTGATTCGCTCGCGCTCTTTCTCGAGCCGCTCGAAAACGTCGCCCGGCTCCTTGCTCGCGCGCATCGCGACCTTCACCTGCTGAGGGCTCATGTCGCTTCGGAGGGCATCGATCGCGGCTTCGCGCTCGTCCTCGTTCTTGATCGCCGCTACGGTCTTGATGTTCTCGGCGCCGAGGTCCTCGGGAATCCGTTCCCCGGCGGCTGCCATGCATGCGCGCGCCCAGGGCATCGTCTGCTTGAGTACGCGCATCACGTAATCGTCAAAGCGAGCCCCTTGCTTTTCGCAGAGGGCCGCGGCCTCGACGAGAAGCCGACCTATCTCGCGCATAATCCTTCCCGAGTCGGCAATGAGCTTCTGGAGCGCTTCGGTCGTATCGTCGAACTCGGGCTCCTTCGCGGGGTTCCGATACAAGCCGGAGGCTTCCGCGCAAGAAAGAAGGCCATGAAGGATCGACCAGAACTTGATCGTGTGCGCGCGGGGCGAAGCCCCCTCGTATTCGGTGCAGTTGAGGTGATGCGCATACTCGTGAAGCGCCGTGAAAAGGAGATCGTTGTCTGAGCTGAAATTGCGATTGTGGATGACGATCTCTTTCGTCGCAGGCTTGTAAAGGCCGTTGACGCGGCTACTCTTCTTCCCGGAGAAGATGAGGGTGAAATCGATCTTCGTCGCTCGCAAGGAGACAAGGGCATTCTTGACCTGATCCTGGTTCACGCTCCCCTCCTCTGATCCGCGGACCTCTTCGCATCCGCGAGATCCAATTCCCGTTCCATGTCCTCCACCGACCGCGCGACGAACGCGAGCCCGCCGCGCTTCCTGATGTCTTCAAGAAAATCCCGTTGCGCCTCAGTCGGCCCCTTCCCGCGCGGCGCCTTGCACTCGATCGCAAGGAATCGCCCATCGTCGAGGATGCCGAGGATGTCGCTCGAGCCGGGCTTGCCGTAGCGGACAAAGCGATCCCGCGCGCCGGCCGCGCCGCGGAGCTTCACGGCTCCCGAGTTGTTCCGCCAGGCATAGACGCGCCGGAGCCTGAGGTACTCGAGGCAAGCATTCAGGACTTCGCCCTCGGGGGTGCTCATCCGCGCCTCCCGAGCCGCTTCTCCGCTGGCCCGAAACAGAATTCCGCGAGGAGGCCAAGGAACCGCCGGCCTATCGAAGCGCGCGGCGGATCGAGCTTCCCGAGGAGGTCGTCGCGGACCTCCTGGCGGACGAGCTCGCGGGCCTGCGAACCGAGGACGTGGCGGCTCATGCGGCCTCTCCGGGCTTCCGCGCCTTCGACTTCCGCGTTTCAAGAGAGGCCACGAAGGCGTCAAAGCGCGACTCGACGACAAAGAAACTGCCGCCGATCGGCACGTAGGGGCATCCGATCGCGAGGAGATGGCGGATCCGCTTGATTGACATGTCCTTCTTCTCCGCAAGCTCGCGGAGAGTGAGGGGCCTTTCGTATGTCGATGCGTAAGGCGCGGCTGCGGCGGCGGCAGACTCGAGCGCTTCGATGCGGTCCATGAGCCAGGTATTCACCGCGACGACGTTCGCGGGGTCGGGGCGGCCGCTCATCGGCGGGCCTTCGGCTGGTAGCCGATCACGCGGCAGACGAGCCGGGCCGCCTCGAGGAGGATGATCTCGGCGAGGAGGACAATGCCGGCGCCAAGGAGGCAGTATTCGACCGGGGTCACGCCGCGCCTCCGCCGAACGAAAAGAGGCTCATCACGAGCGCCGCGGGAATCATCCGCCGGCGGGCGCGCGCCTGGGCGATCCGGGCGCAGGCCTTGCAGGCGACGTGGAGGTTGTCGTCTTCGGCGCGGATCTCGGAGAGCGAGCCGAGGGGAA
>JAEUJG010000424.1 GCA_016794765.1 Spirochaetaceae bacterium
TTCTTGACCTGGGGAATCTTCTGCTCGAAGTAGGCCTCCATGCCCCTCCGCAGCTGCTCCACGTCGGCCTCGCAGGCCGCGAGAATGGAGCGCACCTCCTCAAAGGAGAGCGAGGCGTAGAGGATGTGCTCCGGCGTGAGATACTCGTGGTTCCGGAGCTTCGCCTCGTTGTAGGCGGCGTTGAATATGGCCTGGACTTCCTGGCTGACCTTCATGTCCTATGCCTTCTCCATCGTGCACTTCAGCGGGAAGCCGTTCTGGCGAGCCAGCAGGTGCACTTGATTGATCTTGGTCGTGGCTATGTCGTAGGTATATACGCCTACGGTGCCGCGTCCCTTCTTGTGAACGTCGAGCATGATCCTCGTCGCCTCCGGCAACGGTTTGTGGAAAACCGTCATCACCACCGAGACGACGAATTCCATGGTGGTGAAATCGTCGTTGAGGAGGATGACCCGGTATTCGTCGGGTTCCTTGAGCTTTTCCTCGTTACGGGCGAGGAGCTCCCCCTCGTTGCGTGTGTCTGTTGCCATGGTTCGTCCCTCTAAAAATACCGATTGGAGGCGGTAAAAACAAGCCCGTGGGCACTTCCGAACGCCGGTCAGCCACGAAAAAGGAGTCAGGCCGCCCGCTTAGCCCGCCCGTCGACCGACCCGCTGCCCGAGCGAGGGCCGGACCAGCTTCCGTCCGACCCGCGGCCCGAGCCTTGACAGTTCCTTCCCCGAGCTTGTACCTTCAAGGCAAGGCTTTGATGGAGAAGAGTAGCCGAAAGCCCCGTCACAGGGAGCCGGACCCGCGATTGAGAGGTTCGGCGGCGGAAGAGGCGGCGAAAACCACTCCGGAGCCGTCCGGGTGAAAACGAAGGAACCTTCCCAGGCGGAAGCCCTACCCTCGCGAGTATTCCGGACCGGCGCGGTCTTCCCCCCGGGGAAGGCAGCGGTCGCCGTTCGCGGTCGGGGGCGTCGCCCCCGGCGGTCGCCGGCGAAAGCCGTCCGTCAAACGGCGATGAGCGCGGCCCCCGTCATGGGGCGCCGAAGTAAGGTGGTACCGCGGATTCGCGCGGGAGCTTCCCTCGGCCGACACTTCGCGTCGGCCCGTCGAGGCCTCCTCGGGAATTCGTCCTTACGCGAAGGCCGCAGGGCCTTTCCGTCGAGAGGGCGAATTCCCGACGGGGCCTTGTCCTTTTATCCGGCTTTCCCGAGGAAAGCCGCCGTTTCGGCACCGCGGGATCGACGCCGCGAAGGGCCGAGAAGGAGTACCCAATGGCTTCCAACGTCGAGACCATCCGCCATTCTGCGAGCCACGTCCTCGCGGAAGCCGTCCTCAAGCTCTATCCCGGCACCAAGTTCGGCATCGGGCCCGCGATCGAGGACGGCTTCTACTACGACTTCCAGCTGCCCGCCCCTATCCAGCCGGAGGACCTGCCCGCCATCGAGAAGGAGATGCGCCGCATCATCGCCTCGGGTGCGGAGTTCGTCCGCAAGGAAGTTTCGAAGGAGGAGGCGAGGAAGCTCTTCGCCGACCAGCCCTTCAAGCTCGAGCTCATCGAGGCCCTCGAGGAGGGCTCCATCTCCCTTTACGAGCAGGACGGCTTCGTCGACCTCTGCCGCGGACCCCACGTCGCGACCACCCGCGAGATCCGGCCCGACGCCTTCAAGCTCCGCGCCGTCGCGGGCGCCTACTGGCGCGGCGACGAGAAGCGCCCCATGCTCACCCGCATCTACGCCTACGCCTTCGGCTCCAAGGCCGACCTCGAAGCCCACCTCAAGATGCTCGAGGAAGCCGAAAAGCGCGACTGCCGCAAGCTCGGCAAGGAGCTCGACCTCTTCTCGACCCACGAGGAGGCCGGCCCCGGCCTCGTGTACTGGCACCCGAAGGGCGGCCGCTTCCGCGTGGCCCTCGAGAACTGGTGGCGCGACGAGCACTACAAGAACGGCTACGAAGTCCTCTTCACCCCCCACATCGGCAAGTCCTGGCTTTGGGAGACCTCGGGCCACCTCTCCTTCTACAAGGAGGGCATGTACTCGCCGATGGAGATCGACGAGGACGACTATTACATCAAGCCGATGAACTGCCCCTTCCACATCATGGTCTACAAGAGCACCGGGCATTCCTACCGCGACCTGCCCCTGCGCTGGGCCGAGCTCGGCACCGTCTACCGCTACGAGCGCTCCGGCACCCTCCACGGCCTCATGCGCGTCCGGGGCTTTACCCAGGACGACGCCCACATCATCTGCACCCCCGAGCAGATCGAGGACGAGATCGCCGAAGTCCTGCGCTTCAGCCTCTACATGCACCGGACCCTCGGCTTCAAGGAGATCAAGGCCTACCTCGCGACCAAGCCGAAGGGCGACGGCTCCGTGGGCGATCCCGCCCACTGGGCGACCGCGCTCGAGTCGCTCAAGAAGGCCGTGGAGAAGGAAGGCCTCGCCTACGAGATCGACGAGGGCGGCGGCGCCTTCTACGGCCCGAAGATCGACCTCAAGGTGAAGGACGCGATCGGCCGCGAGTGGCAGCTGACCACCATCCAGTTCGACTTCAACCTGCCCGAGCGCTTCCAGATGGAGTATGTCGACTCCGACGGCCAGAAGAAGCGGCCCTACATGGTGCACCGCGCCCTCCTCGGCTCCATCGAGCGCTTCTTCGGCGTCTACCTCGAGCACACCGCCGGCGCCTTCCCCGTCTGGCTCTGTCCCGAGCAGGTCGCCGTCATCCCCGTCGGCGAGGCCTTCATGGACTACGCCAAGAAGGTCGCGGCGGAGCTCAAGTCCGTCGGCGTCAGGACCAAGGCCATGCTCTCCGACGAGCGCATGAACGCGAAGATCCGCGACGCGCAGAACCAGAAGATCCCCTACATGCTCGTCGTCGGGCAGAAGGAGATGGACGAGGGCGCGGTTTCCATCCGCTACCGCGACGGCAGGCAGGAGAACGGCGTTTCATTGGCCGACTTCAAGGCCAAGATCCTCGAAAAGATCGCGGCCAAGTCCCTCGAAGCCTAGGGGTAAGGGCGAGGCGGAAGGGGAGGGCGCATGCGCAGTTCGCGGGACCGGGCTTCGGGGGATCTCCTCGCCCTCGCGGCCATACTCGGCCTCGCGAGCCTGGGTTGCGCCCTTCTCTATGGTTTCCGGGTCGTCGCCTCGGGGCGCATCTCCTACCTGTATCTCCTCTGGAACCTCTTCCTCGCCTGCGTGCCCTTCCTCATCGCGGCCGTGGCCTCCCTCCTCTTCCGGCGCGCCGCGCCGGGGAGGAGGCGGTCCGTCGCCGTCGCGCCCGTCGTCCTCCTCTGGCTCCTCTTCTATCCCAACTCGCCCTACATCTTCACCGACTTCATCCACCTCGTGAACAAGGTCTACCTCCGCGCCAAGCCCGCCGAATGGATCGACCTCAACGCCCTCGTCTGGTACGACATCGTCATGAACGCGGCCTTCGCCTTCATCGGCCACTTCATCGGCCTCGTCTCCATGTGGCTCATGCAGGCCCTGATGCGCGCCGCCTGGGGCCGCATGGCCGCCCGGGCCGGCGTTCTCGCGGCGATTTTCCTGTCCGGCTTCGGCATCTACCTCGGCCGCTTCTCGCGCCTCAATTCCTGGGACCTCCTCTTTTCGCCGATCCGCGTCCTCGGCGAGGCGACGGAAGCCCTCTCCGACCCCAAGGCCATCCTCTTTTCCCTCGTCTTCGGCCTCTTCATCCTCCTCTCCTACGGCGCCCTGTCGGCCTTCAAGCGCATATCTTCCCCGCTGGAGTAGCCTGACTCGAGACATGGCTGGTCAAGCGGCGGCGAGCCTGGCGAAGAGCAGGGCAGGGCGGGGCCTGGCAAGCCCGAAGGTCCCCGCGGCGCTTCGCGGCGGGGCCCCTTCGGGCTCGCCACCCGCCGTCCTGCCCCGTTCCGCGAGGCGCTTTACGGGGCTTGCCCAACCACGCCGCGTTGCTCCGAGGAACCGTTGGAAAACGGCGGCGGCGAGCCGCGCGAAAAACTTTTCGGGAGATGTCGACGAAGCTCGCAAGAGCTTCGTCGCCGCCGGAGCGCGACAGCGCGACGGCGCGGGGCCTGGCGGACGCGAAGTTCCCCGCACGCTTCGCGGCGGGGCCCCTTCGCGCCCGCCACCCGCCGTCCTGACCCGTTCCGCGAGGCGCTCCGCAAGGTTT
>JAEUJG010000569.1 GCA_016794765.1 Spirochaetaceae bacterium
CGCGAGGCTCCGGGCGATCACGGCGAGATGCTTGAAGCCCATGCGGTGGTAGCCGAGGATGTTCGAGAGGAAGTAATAGAGGATCCGGTTGGGACGCCGCTCGGCGTCGCGGAAGCCCGCGCCGAGGGGGAGGGCCGCGTAGGCCGCCTCGAAGGCGAGGAAGGCCTCGCCCGCGCGCTCGTCGGGATAGACTTCGTCGCGGCCGGCGAGGAGGCCGAGGAAGTGCCCGCGCGAGGTTTCGTAGCGCCGACCCGGGCCGGCGGCCAGGGGGCGATGCGGGAAGCCGCGGCCGAGGAGGTCCTCGAGGCTTTCGTAGAAGGCGCGGCGCTCGAAGCGGAGCGCCTGCGGCGGCGCGGCGGCGCCCGGGCCCGCGGGCGGCTCCGGCGCGGCGGAAGCCGGGCCCCGGCGAGCGAGGTAGGCGCGGGCCTCTTCGTACTCGGCGCGGATCGCGACGAAACGTCGGGCGGCCGCCTCGTCGGGGGCGGGAAGGCCCTCGGCTTCCGGCCCGCCCGACGGTCCCGCAGCCAGGTCGGGGTGGACGCGCTTGGCGAGGAGGCGGTAGGCGCGCTTCAGCGCGACCTCGTCCCCGACGCGCCCCGATTCGATGAGGCCGATGAAGCGGTTCCTCGTGGCATCCTCCCCGGGGACCTCCGGATGGCGGCGGGCCCCCGCTCGAGTATAGCCGCCGCGCGGCTCCGCCGCGAGCTATTTTCCTCCTTACGGATGCGCCGCTTCGCTGGTATAATCGGCGCTTCGAGGGGGAGCGATGGGCTGTTGTCGTCGAGGCGTCCGCGCGGGTTCGGCCGGATATGGAATTGCCGCTTGTCGGGTTGCCGACGACCGAAAGGCGCGCCCGTGACGCGGCCCGGGCTCTACGAGGCCTACCTGGCGCTCCTCCGGAGCGAACTCGTCCCCGCCCTCGGCTGCACCGAGCCGATCGCCGTGGCCTACGCGGCCGCCAAGGCGCGCGAAGCCCTGGGATCCATGCCCGAGCGGCTCGAGGTCCGCTGCAGCGGCAACATCGTCAAGAACGTGAAGGGCGTCACCGTGCCGAACACCGGCGGCCTCAAGGGCGTCGACGCGGCGGCGATCGCCGGCGTCGTAGGCGGCAAGCCCGACCGCGGCCTCGAGGTCCTGGAGTCCCTGGGCGACGACGACCGGGCGGAGACGAAACGCCTCCGCGAATCCGGCTTCTGCGCCGTGAGCCTGGCCGAGGGCGTCGAGGGCCTCCACATCGAAGTCAGGGCCTTTTCGGGCGACGACTCGGCAGAGGTCCTCATTGCCGGCTCGCATACGAACATCCGCCGCGTCGCCCGGAACGGCCTCGTCCTCTTCGAGGGCGGAGCCCCGGCGGCCGCCCGCGGCGCCAAGCCCGGCGCGGCGCCGGACCGGAGCCTCCTCAACGTGCGCGACATCCTCGAGTTCGCCGAAAGCGTCCGGATGGAGGACGTCGGCGAACTGCTCGCCGGCCAGGTCCGGATGAACTGCGCCATCTCCGACGAGGGCCTCCGGCGGCCCTACGGGGCCGACATCGGAAAGACCCTCCTCAAGTGCTTCGGCTCGGACCTGCGCACGCGCGCCAAGGCCCGGGCCGCGGCCGGCTCCGACGCGCGCATGAGCGGTTGCGCCCTGCCCGTCGTCATCAACTCCGGTTCGGGCAACCAGGGCATGACCGTCTCCCTCCCCGTCGTCGAGTACGCGCGGGAATACGGCGCTTCGGAGGAGGCGCTCCACCGCGCCCTGGTCCTGTCAAACCTCGTCTCGATCCACCAGAAGACCTCCATCGGCC
>JAEUJG010000506.1 GCA_016794765.1 Spirochaetaceae bacterium
TCTGTTCATTCATCCCCCCCCCTCCGCCCGCGCGGCCGCGGGGTCGGGGGGGGGGGCGGGGGGGCCGCCCCCCCCCGGGGGGCGGTACGCACCCCCCCCGGTTGGGGCGGCCCCCCCCCCGGGCGCCCCCGCCGCATAAAGGAGCATGATGAGCAAGCGCCGCAACCCCAACGCCGTCAAGATCGCGCTGTTCCTGGCGCCGGTCCTCATACTCTTCGCCGCGTTCTTCGTCTATCCCTTCGTCTTCACCTTCGCGGCGAGCCTCACGAAATGGCGCGGCATCGGCGCGATGAGCTGGAACCGCGGCGCCAATTTCGCGAAGCTCTTCGGCGATCCGACCTTCAGGCTCGCGATCCGGAACAACCTCGTCTGGGCCCTGGCCTCCGGCTTCGTGCAGGTGCCCCTGGCCGCCCTCGTGGCCCTCATCCTGGCGCGGGAGCCGCGCGGCTGGAAATTCCTCCGCACGGTCTACTTCCTCCCGAACGTCATCTCGACCGTCGCGCTGGCGATGGTCTGGACGGCCCTCTACAATCCCCAGTACGGCGCCTTCAACGGCCTGCGCGCCCTCCTCGGGCTCGAGCCGAAGAACTGGCTCGGCGACACCTCGACCGCCCTGGCCGCCGTCGTCATCCAGGGCGTCCTCTACATCGGCTACTTCATGATCATCATCCTCGCGGCGGCGATGAACATCCCGCGCGAGCTCTACGAGGCCGCCGAGATCGACGGCGCCACCACCCTGCAGCAAGAATTCCGCATAACGCTTCCGATGCTCCGCGGCACCCTCGTCACGGCCGTGACCCTCGCCATGGCCTACGGCATGCGCCACTTCGAGGCGACCTACCTCATGACGGGCGGCGGACCCGCCTATTCGACGACGACGATGGGCATCGACCTCTTCCTGAAAATGGACGCCTTGCGCTACGGCGAAGCCAGCGCGGCGGGCGTGATCCTCATACTTCTCGGCACCGTGGTGATCGTGGGAATACGACGCCTCCTCGGCAAGGCCGATCCGATGGCGGAGGCCGGACAATGAGCGAAACGAAACCCGTGCGCGGGAAGCGGAGCCTCGCGCCCCTGGCCGCGGGCCTTTTCAAGTGGGCCGTGCTCGGCTTCTTCCTGGCCGTGGCCCTGTTTCCCCTCCTCTGGCTCGTCCTCAACTCGCTGAAGACGAACCTCGAGCTCCAGGCCTCGCCCTTCGCCCTGCCGGCGCGGCCGGCCTTCGAGAACTACGCCAACGCGATCGCGATGGCCGAGCTGCCCCGGCTCTTCCTCAACTCGGTGGTCGTGGCCGCGGGTACCGTGTTCCTCAACCTTCTCGTCTCCTCGATGGCGGGCTTCGTCCTGTCCCGCGAGTCCTGGCGCGGCCGCGACGGCGTGCGCACCGTCCTGGAGGCCGGCGTCCTCGTGCCGATCATCGCCTTCATGGTGCCCTACTTCACCCTCGTCACCAAGCTCGGCCTCTACGACAAGCTCGGGACCCTCGTGCTCGTCTACGCGGCGATCAACATCCCCGTGTCCATCTTCCTCGTGACTTCCTTCATGCGCTCCATCCCGAAGGAGCTCGAGGAGGCGGCGATCATCGACGGCTGCGGTTTCTTCCAGCGCTATTCGAGGATGATCCTGCCCCTCTCGCGCTCCGGCCTCGTCACGGCGGGCACCTTCTGCTTCATCTTCGCCTGGAACGAGTTCGTCATGGCGATGCTCCTGACTTCCAGCATCTCCTCCCGCACGATCCAGCTCGGCATCCGCTTCTTTACGAGCCAGTTCGTCACGGACTACGCCGGCATGTTCGCGGCCATCGTCCTCTCCATGCTGCCGAGCGTCGTCGGCTACGTCTTCCTCCACAACAAGATCATCGCGGGGCTGACGGCCGGCGCGGTGAAGGGCTAGGCGCGCGATGGCCGATCTCGAGATCAGCGCCGCCGCGGGCGGCTTCGAGGCACGCCTCGGCGGGCGCCTCGTCCTCCGCCACGCGCCCGGCGACCCCCTCCTCCGGCTGGGCCGCGGCGAGGCCAAGTTCGAGATGTACCGCGGCAACTTCGAGGTGTCGGAGCGCCTCGACGAGCTCGTAGCGCTGACGGATTGCGTCCTCGAGTCGCGCTCCGGGAAGGGCGCCGCCTTCCTCCTCTCGCGCGGCGGCCTCTACGCGACCCGCGTGGTCCTCGCGGAGGATGGCGGGCGCCTCGTCGTTTCCTTCGAGGCGGCGGGCGCCGACGCGCGGGCGGCCAACCGCTTCCGCCTGGCCCTGCACGCCGAGCCCGACGAGAAGGTCTACGGCTGCGGCGAGCAGTTCTCCCGCTTCCAGCTCCGCGGCGCGCTCTTTCCGCTCTGGACGAGCGAGCAGGGCGTGGGCCGCAACAAGACGACGGAGATCACGCGGCTCGCCGACCTCCACGACAAGGCGGGCGGCGACTACTGGTGGACCTTCTTCCCCGCGCCGACCTTCGTCACGAGCCGCCGCCTCTCCTACCACCTCGACACG
>JAEUJG010000573.1 GCA_016794765.1 Spirochaetaceae bacterium
CGACCACGCTTGCGTGGTGCTTTTTGCCGCGACAGGCCCCGTCCCGCCAGGTCCTTGCCAGGTTCGACGCCGCGCTTGATCCTGGTCGCGCTTCCCGCGAACGCGCCGCGGGGCGCTCCCCCCTTTTACTTCGCGAGCAGGGCCTGGAAGGCGATCTCCGCCATCGCGCGGAAACGGGTCTCGCGCTCCTCGGCCGGCGTGGCCTCGTGGGTGACGAGGTGGTCGCTGACGGTGAGGATGGCGAGGGCCTCGACGTCGTACTTGGCGGCGAGGGTGTAGAGCTCGGCGGTCTCCATCTCGACGCCGAGGACGCCGAACCTGGCCCAGAGCTTCCACTGGTCCGGGTCCTCCGTGTAGAAGGAGTCGCTGGAGAGGATCTTGCCGACGTGGACCGGCGCCTTGGCGGCGAGGGCGGCGTCGTGCGCGGCGCGGAGGAGGCGGTAGGAGGGCGCGGGCGCGTAGTCCATGCCCTGGAAGCGGATCTTGTTGACCGCGGAGTCGGTGGAGGCGGAGAGGCCGAGGATGAGGTCGCGGATCTTGATCTCGGCGCGGAGGGAGCCGCAGGTGCCGATGCGGATCAGCTTCCTGCAGCCGTACTCGCGGATGAGTTCGTTGACGTAGATCGAGTGGCTGGGCATGCCCATGCCGGTGCCCATGACGGAGATCCGCTCGCCCTTGTAGCGGCCGGTGAAGCCGAACATGTTGCGGACCTTGTTGAAGCAGACGGGCTCCTCGAGATAGTTCTCCGCGATGAACTGGGCGCGAAGGGGGTCGCCGGGCAGAAGGATGGACTCGGCGATCTGGCCCTTTTCCGCTGCGATGTGGGTGCTCATGGATACCTCCGGAAACGTGGTGGACGGCGGCGAGGTTTCCGCCGCGGCGGGCCGCCTCCTTCCGCTGGGGAGGGGGCGGGGCCGCGGCTCCCGGTGGTCGCGCCGCTCGCGTATCACGACAGGATAGGACAAAACGAGGCGGCGCGGCTAGACGCCCCGCCCGGGCCGCGCGGGGCCGCGAGGCGGGGCGCGGGCGGGCCGGGGCGGTCCGGACGGCTACTTGGCCCCGACCGCGTGGCGGTAAACGGCCAGCATCGCGGGAGCCTGGAGGTCGATCACCTCGCGGAAGGAAGGCTCGGTGATGGAGGCGCTGACGGCGCGCGCCGCGGCGAGGGCGGCTTCGGCCTTGGCGAGGTCGCCCGCGTACAGGCCATAGAGGAAAAGGTTCAACTTGGCGAGGGCGCGGATGTTCGCGTCCGCGGCCGGGTCGGCGAAGGCTTCCTCGAGGGAGGCTTCGATCCCCGCGTCGTTGTCGAGGAGTTCGTCCTTGACGTGGAGGTCGGCCAGGTTGGCCTTGACCATCGCGGGCCCGCCCTCCGCGGCGGTCGCCTTCTCCTCCTCCGGGTCATGGAGGAAGGATGACTTCACGACGCGGCCGTCGGCGAAGACGATGCCGTTCGTGAACCAGTTGAAGCCGGGGGAGATCATGCCGCTGACCTGGTTGCGGCGGACCTCGCCGGTCTTGTTGTCGCGGACGACGACGAAGTTGCCCGTGTACTGGATGACGACGCCGGAACCGGCGGGCGCCTTCGCGGAGGGCTGGTAGGCCTTGGCGTAGAGGACGAGGGGCTTGCCCTCGCCGAAGTAGCCGCCGATGGCCGCCATGCGGTAGAAATCGGAGGTCGGCGCCGACGGAAGGTAGCCGAACAAGGCGTCGTAGAGGGCGATCTTGGCCTCCATGCCGAGCCGGGCGTGCAGGTCGAGCTGCTCGAGGAGGGAATTGAACCACGCGATCCGGCCGAAGGCGGCGCCGGGCGCGGCGGCGGCCGTCACGCCGGGATTGTCCCGTTTCGCGATTTCCAACATGGCGAGGGGCGCCTCCTCGAGGCCGCCGTCAGCGAAGATCCAGGGGGTCCGGCCGGCGGGGGCGGCGGAGCCTGCGGGTGGCGCAGAGGCGCAGGATGCGAAGGCGAGGGCGGCGAGCGCGAGGAGCGCCGGTACGGATGGACGCATGAGACCTCCAGTGGCGGAAAGGATTTTGCAAAGGCTCCATGATATCGCGGGACCGGGGTCGCATCCGGCGGGATCGTCCCGTGGCGCGCTTTTTGTATCGCATACAAGCAGGAAAGCTGGGTTGGGCCGGGCTGGGCCGGGCGGACTGGGCCGGGCCGCGGGCGGCGAGCAAGCGCTCGCGCGTTTGACAGCCTCCCGCCCGGGCCGGATACTTTGGGTGATGTGGTTCAGCAAGTCGGGACGAGTCGCTCCGGGCCGCGCCGGGATGCCGGAAGCGTTGATGGTTCCGGAGGCGCCGGCGCGCCCGCGCGGTCTCGAGCGGCTCCTGCCGCGCTACCGCGACGCGGAGTTCTCCACGCGCCTCAAGGCCCGCTTCCTCTTCCTCCTCATCGCGACGAGCCTGGTCCTCCTCGCGGGAGTCACCGTGAACTCGGCGCTGATCCACCTGAGCGATCCCGCGGACGGCTACCGCCTGGACTGGAGCGTCATCGGCACCGAACTCGCCGGCAGCGGCGCCCTCGCCGCGATCCGCCTCATCCTGCGCTCGGGGCGCTTCGGGCTCGCCGCCCATCTCTTCCTGGCCGCGGCCATGTCCTGCGCCTGGGCGGTGATCTTCCTCCAGCGCTCCTCGCCGATCGTGCGGCTGGACTCGATCGTCTTTCCCGTCGCCCTCCTCGGGATCACGCCCTTCGCGGTCCGGCGGCGGAAGGCGGCCATCCTCGGCTACGCCGCCGCCAACCTCGGCGCCCTGTGGCTCTTCGCGGCCGTCGGGACGCGGGCCATGGACCTCGACGCGGCGGACCTCCAGGACTTCCTCATCGACGCCAGCGCGGCCATGGCCCTCGCGGGGGTCGTGGCGTACAGCATCCACGACATCACCGCCCAGGCCCTGGACAAGGCGCGCCGGGAGCTCGCCGAGCGCGAAGCCGCGGACGAGGCCCTCGTGTCGCTCAACGCGGAGCTGGAATCCAAGGTCCGGGAGCGCACGGCGGCGCTCTCCTTCGCGAACGCGGAACTCAAGCGCTCCAACGGGGAGCTCCAGCGGGCCCTGGCCGAGCTCGGCGTCGCGCAGGACAAGATGCTCGCCGCGGAAAAGCTCGCGGCGATCGGCCGGCTTTCGGCGAGCATCGCGCACGAGCTCAACACGCCCCTCGCGGCGATCGTCTCCTCCAACAAGGCCGAGCTCGCCTGCCTGGACGAGGGCCTGTCGGACTTCCTCGCCGCGGCGGCGCGGCTCGACCCGGCCGCGCTCGCCTTCATCGACCGGGCGCGGGCCCGCATCCGCGGGGCGCCGGCGGCCTTCGGCGCCGACCCGAAACGGGCCTTCCGCGAGCGCGGGGAGCTGGCCGCGGCGCTGGCGGCCGCCGGGGTCGCGGAGGGAGAGGAGCGCGCGGAGGACCTGATCGACCTCGGCCTCGGCGACCTGGCCCGCGAGGCCGTGCCCTTCCTCGTCGGGCCCCGCGGGGCGGATTTCGCCCTCGTCCTCCACAACGCGTTGGGCGCCCTCCGCGCCGCGGCGATCACGGAGGAGGCCGTGGGCAAGGCGGCCAGGGCGGTCGCGGCGCTGCGCGGCTACTTCGGCGGGGTCGGCCCGGACACGGCGGCCGCCGTGGCCCTGGACGAGTCCATCGCGGAGCTCGCGCGCGTCTGCTTCTCGGACCTGCCGGAGCGCGTCGGCCTGGACCTGCGCCTGCCGTCCGGCGCGGTCGCCTACGGCCGCAAGGACGAATTCGACCGGATCTGGCTCAACCTGATCGGCAACGCCGTCCAGGCGGTCGGGACGCGGGGCACGGTCTCCGTCGAGGCGCGGATCGGGGACCGCGAGATCCTCGTCTCCGTGACGGACGACGGCCCCGGCGTTCCGGAGGAGTTGCGGCATCGCGTCTTCGAACCCTTCTTCACGACGAAGAAGCCCGGGGAGGGCGCGGGCCTGGGCCTCGACATCGCGCGCCGGTTGGCGCGCGCCCACGGCGGGGAGATCAGCTGTGAACGCGCGCCCGGGCGCACCGGATTCCTCGTTCGCGTGCCGCGGGCGGGCGGCGGCGCGGCGGGCGGCGCGGCGGGCGGCGCGGCAGGCGCGATGGGCGGCGGCGCGGTGGGTGCGCCGGGTGGCGGCGCGGTGGGCGGCGGCGCGGTGGGCGCGCCGGGCGGCGGCGCGGCCGGACCGGGACGGGCCTAAAGCCGCATGCCCATCACGAGTCCCCAGTCCTCCTCCTTGAGCGCGGCGAAGCCGAGCTTGCGGTAGAAGGCGATCGCGTTCACGTTGGCTGCCCCGACGCCGAGGTGGAGGCCGGGGACGCCGCGCGCCCTGAGGGCGGCGACGAGGGTGTCCACGAGGGCGCGGCCGCAGCCCTTGCCCTGGAGGACGGGCAAAAGGTCGATGTGGAGATGGGCGGGATAGGCTTCGGCGAAGGGATCGGGCTCGAGGGGGCGGCGGATGGTCGCGAGGATTTGCCGCTCGAAGTCCGAGCGGGCCGGGTGGTCTTCCGCATAACGCTTCCGCAGGAGGGGCAGCCACTCGCCCTCGAACCAGGGGATGAAGCGCGCGGTGTCCGAGGCGCAGAGGATGTAGCCGCGCGGCCGCGAGTCCTCCTCCGCGACGAAGCAGAACTCCGGCTCGAAGAAGAGATAGGGGGCGGCGTAGTACTGCCCGATCATGTAGGGATCGTCGAAGAGGGCCTCGGCGTCGGCGCCGGAAAAGCCGGTCTTGAGGCAGATCTCGTAGAGGTAGGGCAGGTCGGAGCCGTGGGCCGGCCGGATGGAGACGCTCAAGGGAAACCTCCGTGGATCGGTCCCCCGGCGGGGCCGACCCACGCATCCTACGCCGAAGGCCGACGGGAGTCCAGCCTCCCCGCGCGCGGACCCGAGAACCCGGCGGGCTCCTAGGCGTACAGGTCGAGGCGGGGCTTGGC
>JAEUJG010000592.1 GCA_016794765.1 Spirochaetaceae bacterium
CAATTGTACATCCTCCGCGCGGGAAATCAAGACGGAAGTGGCGGCGCCATAGGCTTCCGCGAGGCGCCGAGCGGCACCACGGAGCTCGGGGGCGCCGGTCGCCAGGATGGCGGCCCGCTTGGCCCGGCGAAGATCGTCGTCGATGCCGTAAAGCTCGCGCTTCCAGTCGTAGAAGCCGCGTTCCTCCGGCAGGAGGGGCTTCACGTCCTTCCCGGCGGCGCCGATGACCGCCTCCTCGGCCCTTCCGGAGTCGATCGCGGCGGCGGCGCCTTCGGATCCAGCGATGCGCAGGGCTTCCCCGAAGAAGACCAGGCTGTCGACCGGGCTCGGGTCGCGGTAGGTCGACAGGAGGAAGGCGCCCTCGAGGGGCTCGCCGTAGCAGCTTGCGCCGTATGCGCCGCGCTTTACGCGGATCTCGTCCCAGAGCGGGCCGGTCGAGAGGTAATGGGCGAGGATGGATTCGTGGACGTATTCGTCGGACCCGAGGCGCGAGGCGGGCAAGGCCGCGGCGGCGTAGCCGACCTGGGCGGGAATCGCATAGCCCTCGCTGCGGGCGGCGGGATCGAGCGGATGGCTCGAACGGGGGGGAGGCAACCCCGCCTCCGGCAGGACGCCGAGGGAGGCCTCCAGGGCAGCCAAGGCCTTCGGCAGGTCCTCCCGGCTCGCGGTGAGGTTGAGGCGCAGGCCCCTTCTCACGACGAGGTTGCGCCTGAGCGCGTCGAGGAAGGCCGCGGCCTCCTCGACCTCGGCGGGAATGTCGGAGGGATTTGGGCCCGATGCTGCGGTCGCCTCCGAATCGGCGGCCGCGCCCGAATCCGCGCCGTACCTGGCCGAATCAGCCGCGCCGGCCGCTCCGGCCGCTCCCCGGCCGCGCAGGGCGCGGAGGAACTGGAACTGGCTCGTCCCGCGCCATAGCTCCTCGATGGCGAGCGCGTCGGAGAGCGGGGCGCCGGCGCGGGCCAGGGCGAAGGAGTTGCCAGCCGGCACGAAGGCCGAAACCACGTCGTTGCCCAGTTCCGCGAGGAGGTCGGCGACGCGGCGGAGATCGCCTGAGTCGGCCCCGGCGAGGAGGGCCGCCGCCAGTTCAAGGGCCGCCGGAAATTTCTCGGCCAGGGCTTTTAGGCGGAAGATCATGAAGGAGGCCGTAGGTTCGGAGACATGGCGCGCGCCGCCCGCGCCGTCTCCGGCGACGCGGCGGAGCGGGGTGCCCGAATCCAGCATGGCGCCGAAGCCGCCGGCGTTGCGGGCGAGCCTTTCGGCGACCTTGTCGTAGGAAAGGCCGGGGAGCCCCGCGCTCGAGATGAAGCGTGAGAGGAGGGGCAGCCAGAGGAAGTCCTCCCGAGGCAAGGCATCGAGGGGAAAGGCCAGCTCGAGATAGACGATGCCGTTCGTGAACAGGGGGTGGATTGAAACCGGCCTGCCCAGGACCTCAGCCCGCTCGCGGGGAACGATGTCGATTTCGCGGGGGATGTCGCGGATCGCGAGCCGGGGTAGGAGGGCGACGCGCTCGGGCGGATCGCCCTCCTCCTGGGAGGCCGCAAGCTTCGCGCTGGCGGCGCGGATCGCCTCGCGCTCCGCCGCGGAGCACTTTGCCTCGCGGGCGTCGAGTTCGGCGCGCCGCTCCGCCTCGCGGCGCTCGAAGAGGCCGGGATCGGGGTAGGCCGTCACGGTCGAGCGGTGGGGATTCCGCGCGATCAGGCGGAGGGCGAGCTCCTCGAGATAGCGAGGATCGGCGGACATGCGCTCCCGGAGCGCGGCCATGGGCCGCTCGAAGGAGAGGGTCTCCTCGGGATGGGCGCCGTGGATCCAGCCGCGCATCGCGCGGTTCAAAAGCCGGAGCCCGAAGGTGCCGGCACCGCGGCGGATTTCGCGGTTGGAGAAGGCGATGGAGTGGATGGCCGCCTCGAGGGCCTCCGCGGCGATCCCTTCGCGGGCCAGTTCCTCAAGGCGGTCCACGATGATTTTTTCGATCTTGGCCTCGTCGCCGCGTTTGGCTCCGCGCAGTCCCGCGGTGAAGATGGGCTGGCGGAATCCCAGGTCCAGGCCGCAGTGCGGCGACAGGTCCTCGCCGAGCCCCGAGTCGCGGAGGGCCTTGGCCAGCGGCGAGCCGTCGTGACCGAGGAGGATCTCGGAGAGGACCTCGAGCCCGAGCGACTCCGCGGAGTCGGCCGAAGGCGGCGCCAGCCAGTTCACGATGATGGAGGTCGTGCCTTCGGAACCCTCGGAGGCGGGACAGGGCAGGTTGACGCGGAGGGGTTCCTTGAAGGGTTGTTCCAAGGGGAGTTCGGGCGCGGGGGCGCGCCGCGAAAAGGCCTTGCCCGGCTCGGACCGGGAAAGGAAGCGCTCCTCCAGGAAGGCGAGCTGGCGCTCCGTGTCGAAGTTGCCGTAGAGGTAGACCCGGCAGTTGGAGGGGTGGTAGCAGGAGGCCCAGT
>JAEUJG010000594.1 GCA_016794765.1 Spirochaetaceae bacterium
CCTTTGGCGCTAGAATGGGCCTGTGAGCGACAACTATTTTCTCGAACAGAATCCGGAGCCCGACACGGCCTCGATCAAGGCCGCCCTTGGGGACAAGTACCCTTGGTTCGCCGGCGTCCTCGAAGCCGCGGGCGATTTCGAGCGGGAATGGAAGCACTATGGCCGGAAATACGGCTGGAAGCTCAAGGCCCATGACGGCGACAAGGCGCTTTTCGAGCTGACCGTGGCCGCCGGATCCTTCCGACTCGGCCTGGCCGTCCGCGAGTCGGAGGTTCAGGCCTTGAAAGCGGACCCGAGCCTGTCCCCGGAACTCGCCGCCCTCCTGGCCGAGACGCGCAAGGAAGGCTGGGGCATTCGCTTGGTCGTGGAGGACGAGGCGAAGTATCGCCAGGCCTGCGCCCTTATCAAGGCGGTGGCCGCGATCCGGGAAAACGGCTAGGAGCCTGTCGGAAGGCCGGGCTACAGCGCCGGCTTATCAGGGTCCTCGGCGCCCTTGCCGCCGGCCGCCTGCTCCGGCGCAAGGCCCGGGGCGGAAGGCGCGGCGGGAGCCGGGGCGGAGGAAGCCGGGGCGGCGCCTTCGGGCAGGGCCCCGAGGCCGGACCAAACCGCGGGATCCTCCTGGCCGAGGCGCCAGAAGGCGACCTTGCGCACGGAGGCCGCGCGGTACAGGGCGAGCCGCCGCAGGGTCGAGGCGGCGTCGTCGAAAAAGAGCCGCACCGTCACCGCCTCGACGTATTCGACAAAGGGAATGTCCTCGTTCCGCTTGACCTCGCCGATGCCCTTCTCCGCGAGGAGGGTGGCGAGGCTCGAGTACTTGTACGCGCGGGAAAGGCTCTTGTCGCCCCAGGCGCGGCCGTAGAAGGGAGCCCCCATCACCAGGCGCTCCACGGGAATCTTGGAGAGGGCATAGGCCGCGACCTGGCGGCACCACTCGAGCGAAGCCACGGGCCCCGGTTCGCTCCCGCTCCAGTGCTCGTCATAGGCCATCACGATGACGCGGTCGACCGTCGCGGCGATCCGCGCGTAGCCGAAGCGGTCGGTCTTTTCGTTGACCCTCGGCGGCAGGGCGACGCTCAGGATCTTGCCGGGGAGGCCCGCGCGGAGCAGCTGGAGCAAGGCGAAAAAATTGTCATAGTCCTCGGAGGGCACGGCTTCGAAGTCGAGCTGGACCCCGTCGTAGGGGGCCGCGGCGGCGACGATGTCCGCGACGAGGGCGTCGCGCAAGGGAAAGCGCGGATCGAGGACGAAATGCGTCAGGGCGTAGTTGCCTACCTCGGCGACGACGAGATGGGCGCGGCCGCCGAAGCCCTTGAGGCCCGCGCGGCCGGGCACGCCGACGAGCTTGCCGTAGGCGTTGAGGCCCGCGCCGAAGTACCCGACATCGGTTACCGGCAGCTCCGCCGTCAGGTAGCGTTCCTCGCCCGCCATGAGATAGGCCCAAACCTCCGAAAAGCCGAGGCGCTCCGCGGACGCGCGGGCCTGCGGGAGGAGCGCGGCGAGGCAGCAGGCCAGGAGGATCCTCCCGGTATGTTTCGACGTCATCGGACCTTCCTGTTCGCGTCCCGGAACCGCGGCGCGCCTCGCGGCGCGCGTCACCCCTCGCGGAGCGCCGCCAAGGGACTCCGGACCCGCCCGCCCACTCTACCCGAAAAGGGACCGCCTTCCAAGCGCGGCCCGGGCGGACCGGAACGGAGCTTCTCGGGCTAACCGATGAGGAGCGACTCCACCTGGGCGTTGTAGAGGTCGAAGTAGGCGCCCCGGCGGGCGATGAGCTCGTCGTGGGTCCCCTCCTCGGCGATGCCGTCCTCCGTGAGCACGACGATGCGCTTGGCGTGGCGGATCGTCGCCAGGCGGTGGGCGATGATGAAGGTGGTACGGCCCCGCGACAGCCGTTCGATGGAGGCGCGGATCGTCTCCTCGCTCCGGGCGTCCAGGGAGCTCGTGGCCTCGTCGAGGATGAGGATGGGCGGATTCTTGAGGAACATGCGCGCGATGGCGACGCGCTGCTTCTGGCCGCCCGAGAGCTTGACGCCCCGCTCGCCGACGACCGTGTCGTAGCCCCGGGGCAGGTCGCGGATGAAATCGTCCGCCGCCGCCGCGCGGGCCGCCTCGACGACCTCCTCCTCCGTCGCGCCCTGGCGGCCGTAGGCGATGTTCTCCCGCACCGTGCCCGCGAAGAGGAAGGTGTCCTGCTGTACGACGCCGACCGCGCGGCGCAGGGACTCGAGGGTCACGTCGCGGACGTCGCGGCCGTCCACCATGACCGCGCCCTCCTCCACCTCGTAAAAGCGGGGGATGAGGCTGCAGAGCGTGGTCTTGCCGGCGCCCGAGGGCCCGACGACGGCGACCGTCTCACCGGCCGGAACGCTGAGGTCCACCGCGTGGAGGACGCGCTCCTGCCCCTCGGCGTAGCGGAAACCGACGTTGCGGAACTCGATCCCGCCCCTGACCTCTCCGAGGGGGGTCGCGCCGGGCGCGTCGGTCACCTGGGGCGCGCGGTCCATGATCTCGAGAAAGCGCCGGAAGCCCGCGGCGCCGTCCTGGTACATCTCGAAGAAGCGCATGAGGACGGAAATCGGCTGGAGGAACTGCGTGACGAAGAGGGCGAAGGCCACGTAGGAGCCGAGGCTCACCGCGCCGGAGATCGCGAAGGCCCCGCCCGCCGCCAGGACCACGACCAGGGCCACGTTGCCGAGGAGGCCCAGGCCGGAATAGAAGAAACCGAGGCGCCGCACCGTCTCCACCCTGGTCTCCCGGAAGCTCTCGTTGCCTTCCGCGAAGCGGTCGATCTCGTAGCCCTCGTTGGTGAAGGACTTCACGACGCGGATGCCGGAGATGCTCTCCTCCACGCGCTCGTTGATCGCGGCCTGGCGCTCGCGGGACTTGCGGAAGGAGTCGAGGAGGCGCGTCCGGTAGCGGAGCGCGTAGACGATCATGAAGGGCAGGGCCGCGCAGGCGACGAGTGCCAGCCGCCATTCGATGGCGAGCATCACGGCGAAGGCGCCGAGGATGCGCACGGTCGCGACGAGGAGGTCCTCCGGCGCGTGGTGGGAGATTTCCGCCAGCTCGAAGAGGTCCGAGACGATGCGCGACATTATCTGGCCGGTCTTCGTGTCGTCGAAGAACTTGTGGTCGAGGGTCTGGAGGTGGCCGAAGATGTCGCGGCGCATGTCCCGCTGGATGTTCACGCCGAGCACGTGCCCCCAATAGCCCACCACGAACTCGAAGGCGGCCCTGAGGAAAAAGAGCAGGAGCAGCCCAGCCGCCATCCAACCGAGAGCGGACCAGTCCTTGGCGGGCACGACGACGTCGATCACCCTCCTCGTGGCGGCGGGGAAGACGAGGTCGGCGCCGGCCAGGAAGAGGGCGCAGAGCATGTCGAGGACAAAGAGGCCCTTGTAGGGCCGGTAGTAGCGCATGAATCGCTTGAGCATGGCGACCATCCTAACGACCCGGGCCGCGCGCGGCAAGGCGAGGGGCGGCGGGGTCGCCGGCCGCCCCTGCGGGGACAAGGCCGGCGGCGGCGAGGGGCGGCGGCATCGCGGAAAATCGGCTTGCGGGCGACGCATCCGCTCTTGTATACTTTTCCTTACAAGACAAATCGGCCAGAGGCCGAAGCGAGGCAGGGATTCATGGCGCTCAGACTCAAGATTCGCTCGCGGCTCCTCATAGGTTTCCTCGTCGTCGCGTTTTTCGGCCTCGTCATGGGCTTCCTCGGGATGTTCTACGTCGGCTCCCTTTCCAAGGCCAACAAGACCATGTTCCTCGAGGCGACCGAACCCTTCGGCCGGCTCATCACGCTCTACGAGACGGTGGAGTCCACCCAGGTCCTCGTCCGCGACCTTGTCATCGCGGAGGATCCGCGCGCGGTGGAGACCTTCCTGGCCGAACTCAAGGCCAAGGACCTCGCGGTGAAGACCGCGGTTGAGCGCCTGGCCGCCCAGGTCAAGGACGAGCGGCTCCAGGTGGCTGTGGGCACCTTCCTTCCGTTGTGGAGCGACTATCTCGCCGCGAGCGCCTTCATCGCCGACGAGGTGGCGGCGGGGCGCTTCCACAACCTCGGCGACGTGATGAAGACGAGCCTCGGCTCGAGCGCCGAGGCGCTCAAGGGCATGATGACGATGCTCATCGAAGGCTTCCTCTCCGTCGCCGCCGATTCCTCCGAGGCCTCCGCGGCGCTTTCCACCAGGGTCAGCACGATGCTCGCCATCCTCGCCCTCGTCGGCCTCGCCGCCTCCATCCTCATCGGCATCCTCTTGGCGCGCTCGGTGGCCCGAGGCCTGGAACTGCCCGCCCGGGCGACCTTGGCCGTCGCGGCCGGCGACCTCTCCCAGGCCGTGGACGCCAAGGCGATCCGGCGCTCCGACGAAGCCGGCGACCTGGCTCGGGCGGTGGAGACGATGCGCGGCGACCTCCACGCCCACATGCGGACCATCAGGGCCTCGGTCGACACCCTCGCGAACGTCGGCGGAGAGCTCGCGGCCTCCATGGGCCGCGTGGACGCCACGGTCGCCGACATCAGGCGGGCCGTCGACGACGCGGAGAGCCAGATCGTCAACCAGAGCGCGGGCGTCGAGCAGACGGCGGCCACCGTCCGCGAGATGGCGGCGACCATCGGAACGCTCGACCGGGAGATCGAAGGACAATCGGCGGGCGTCGCGGCCTCCTCCGCCTCGATAGAGGAGATGGTGGGCAACGTCGCCTCCATCGGCCAGAGCGTGGAGCGGCTCGGCTCCAGCTTCGCCAGGCTGATCGAGGCCGCCGAGGACGGCAAGGCCAAGCTCCAGGCGGTCACGGGCCTCATCGAGGACGTGTCCTCGCAGTCGGACAAGCTGCGCGAGGCCAACCAGGTGGTGTCGGGCATCGCGGCCAAGACGAACCTCCTTGCGATGAACGCCGCGATCGAGGCCGCCCACGCGGGCGACGCCGGCCGGGGCTTCGCGGTCGTCGCGGACGAGATCCGCGGCCTGGCGGAGAGCGCCGCGACCCAATCCAAGGAGATCAGCCGCGACATCGTGAAGATCCGCGGCTCCATCGAGCAGGCGGTCGGCGGCGCGGGCGTGGCCCGCGAGGCCTTCGCCACCGTCGTGGAGCTCCTCCGGAGCGTCAGCGAACTCGAGCGGGGGATCAACGCCTCCCTCCGCGAACAGCAGGAGGGCTCCCGTCAGGCGCTGGAGGGCCTCGAGGCCATCAACTCGGTGACCGCCAAGGTCCGCGCCGGCTCGGCCGAGCTCCTCGAGGGCTCCAAGGCCATCGGCACCGAGATGGGCGAGCTCGAGCGGGCGACCGTGGCTCTGCGGGACGCGGCCACGGGCATCGGCAGGAGCATCGCCGCCATCGCCGAGGCCTCGCGCGGGGTCGAGGAGCTGTCGGGACGGAACCGCCGGGCCATCGAGGCCGTGGAGGGACTCCTGGCCCGCTATGTCCTCGCCTCGGAGGAAGCCGTACCGGAGCTTGGGCCGGAGTCCCCGCGGCCGGACTGAGGACGCCGCCGGCCCGCGGCCGGAGCCGCGCCTTCGAACGCGCGGCCGGACCGGGCTAGGGCCTGCCGGGCAGGGCCCGGCCCCGCGGCACGACGAGGTAGACGGCGCCGCCCGACGATTCCAGCCAACGCGTCTCGAGCTCCCGTCGGTTGTAGGTCCTCCGCACGCCGGAGGGATCCTTGGCGGCCGGCTCGTTCATCACCGGATCGCCCTTCCCGTCGAAGCCGACGAGGAGGGTGAGGTGGCCGGCGCTCCGCGGCACGGGCGCCCCGGCGAGGGGCCGGCCCTTGTCGCCGTCCCAGGAGACCGAGAGGACGACGGGCATGCCCGCCGCGATGAAGGGCTCGAGCTCCGCGAGCGAGGGGAAGCGCGCGACCACGGCGTCGCAGCCCTTCGCGCCCGCGTAGGCGGCGTTGAAGGACCAGTTGCCGCAGCCGCCCCAGGTCTCGTCGTAGACGCCGGCCACCGTCCGCCTGACGCGGGGCTCGGGCTCGGAGCGGTCCCCTTCCCAATAGGCCATCACCATCGAGACGCAGGTCGGGCTGCACCAGGTGTTGCCGCCGTCCGGATAGACCATCTGCGAATAGGTCGGGACGCCCTCCACGAGCATTCCCCGGCGCGCGGAGTCGCCTTCGGACCGTGGAGCCCGCGGCGCCGCCGACTTCGGCGAGGAAAAGGCGAGCGCCAGGTTGCGGACGCGGGGCAGCCCGCCGATCGGCTTGCCGCTTGGGTCCGCCGCCACGGCGAGGCGCAGGCGGTACTGCAGCGCGTCCGCGGGCCGGGCGAGGACGAGCGTGTCGGTCCGCACCTTCCCGTCCGCGTCGTCCTGGCCGTCGATCGAGCGGCGCGGCCGGGGGCTCGACCCCTCGCGCCATTCGCCGAGCGCGTACCAGCGCGTCCAGGTTCCGCCCGAGCGGGCCCGCAGGAAGACCTCGAGGCTCGAGCCCTCGGGGGCCTCGACGTTCCAGGAGGGTATCGCCTCGGAGACGGGGAATTCGGCCACGAGGACGGGGCTCGTCGCCGTCGCGACGAGCTCCGACGTTCCGCCCGGGCCTTGGGCGGAGGCCTCGAACGCGGCCTCGGCCGCGACGAAGGCAAGCTCGCCCTCGTCGGCGGACAGGCCCTCGAAGGAGAAGGAGCCGAGCTCGCCGAAGGCGCCGCGCCAGCGCCAGAGGCCCGTGCGGTAGGGCTCGCCGCGGCCGGACTCCTCCAGGATGGCGGCCTGGATCTCCTCCTCCCATTCGAACCAGCTCGAGTAACGGCCGCGCCGGCCCTCGGGCGCGCGGGCCGTGCCGCCGATCAGGTAGACGAAGCCGAAACCCTCCTCCGGGTCGAAGAGCAGGCCGCCGAGGAGCCCATAGGCGTCCGCGTGGTGGCCCCAGAGCCGCGGCCCGCCGGACTCAAGGAGGCGGTCGCCGCCCTGCTCGTCGCGCGCCGCCGTCGTCCGCGCCAGGCCGAGCCCCGTTTCGCGCGTGAGGCCGCTGTAGAGCTCGCCGTTGCGGAGGGCCGGGTCGTAGGCCCAGCGGCTCGTCGTCATACGCGCGACGCTCTCCCTGGAGAGGAGGCGGACGCCGTCGACCTCGCCGCCGTTCAAAAAGAGGCGCAGGATCTTGGCGAGGTCGCGCGCGGAGATCCTGAGGCCGCCTTGGGGCGAGAAGATCGTGCCGTTGTCGCCCGGCGCGTAGCTTCCCAGGGCCTCCGGCCCGACGCCGGGAAGGGCGCGGAAGGGCAGCGCCGGCCTTCGGCCGCGGCAGTCGTCGACCTGGGCGGCCCAGGGCCCCGCCGGGCGCCAGGAACCGTCGGGGCCGGCCTTCCGGTAGATCGCCGCGAGCTTGGACAGGCCCTCGTCGGAGAGGAGGGCCACGTTGTAGCCGCCGTCGATCCCGAGGGGGCCGAGCACGCGGTCGCGCATGTAGAGGTCGAAGCGCTCGCCCGAGAGCCGCTCCATCACGGTGGCGAGGACGCCGTAATTGAGGTTCGAGTAGGCGAAGTAGCGGCCTGGCGCGACGTCGCGCCCCTCGATCGGCGAGGCCCAGGCCAGCCGGCCCAGGCCCTCGACGCCGGGGGACACGAAGTCGCGCAACCTGTGGGGAAGCGGCACGACGTAGCCGCCCGAGTCCCTGATCGAGGAGGTGTGGGACAGGAGCATAGCCGCGGTGATCGGCGTTCCCGGGAAGGCCGGATTCCGGAGCCCGAAGCCGAGGTAGTCCGAGAGGTCGCGGTCGAGGTCGAGGAGGCCGCGTTCGACGAGGAGCATGGCGCCGATCGCGGCGACCGGCTTGGAGATGGAGGCGACGCGGAACTTCGTGTCGGGCTCCACGGGCAGGTCGCGCGAGGGATCCTCGGGATCGATGTGGCGGCGACCGAAGGCGCCCTCCCAGGCGAGCTCGCCGCCCTCGACCACCGCGACCGCGAGGCCCGAAAGCTCCGCGCCCTTCTTGGCGAAGGTCGCCCCGAGCCGCTCCTTCAGCCTTGCGGCATCCACCATCCTGCCCTCCTTCGCCATCCCTCTCTCCTTATTGGGCGCGGTTCGTCCTTGACAGCCCGCGCCGAACGGGGCAAAAATGCCCGCCATGAGGATCGTCCACCTGCTCCGCGGCACCGCGATCGCCGCGGGCGTCGCCGCCCTGGCCCTCGCGCTGGCCCTCTGGGGCTTCGGCCGCGTCTATTACCTGCACCCCCTCCTCGCGGCGGGAGCCGTGCTCCTCTTCCTGGCGGG
>JAEUJG010000030.1 GCA_016794765.1 Spirochaetaceae bacterium
GCGGCGTCGTCGATGTCGAGGCCCTTCACCTCGAAGTAGACGCGCTTCGTGTTCGCCTTCTTGGCGTTCACGGCCAGCTCGCGGAGGCAATAGACGAGGTAATCCTTCAGCTTTTTCTGTCCGAGCTCGGAGAGGAAGACGTCGAGGACCTCCTCCATGTAGACCTCGATGTCGTGGGGAAGGGTATAGGTCGTGATGGTCAGGGGAATGGCGTTGTGGGCGGCCTTCTTGATCTTCGGCACGTCTACCACGAGTTCAGCAGCGGGCATTGGATCACCTTTCACTTTGTGAGATACGAAAATTAGCTTAGGTCTATGATAATCCGGGAATGCCTCCGAGGGCAATCTCGTTATCCTCCCGTAACCCCGAAATCCTAGCCGAGATAGTTCTTGATGGTCTTGGCCATCCGCTGCAGCTCCTTGCGGACGCGGGCGTTGAAGCTGTCCGCGGGAAATTCGCCCCTTTCGTTCATTTTGCCCGCCTCGAGGCCCGAGAGGACGCCGAGGCCCTCGTCGATGGTGGAAACCGCCCAGATGTGGAATTTCCCCGCGGCGATGGCTTCCTGCAGCTCCCGCGGCAGGGTGAGGTTGACGACGTTGCGGCGCGGGATCATGACGCCCTGGGTTCCCGTGAAGCCGACCTTCTGGCAGATGCGGTAGAAGCCGACGATTTTCTCGTTGACGCCGCCGACGGGTTGGACCTGGCCGATCTGGTTCATCGAACCGGTGACGGCGATGTCCTGGCGGAGGGGCAGGGCGGCGATCGCGGAGAGGAGGGCGTAGACCGCGGTCGAGGAGGCGGAGTCGCCCTCCACGGCGGTGTAGGACTGCTCGAAGCAGATCGAGGCGGTGACGGCCAGGGGGAAGTCGCGGGCGTAGCGGCTCCGCAGGAAGCCTTCCACGATGAGGACCGCCTTGTCGTAGATCTCGCCGGACAGGCCCGACTCGCCCTCGATGTTGATGACGCCGCCCTCGCCGGGGCTCACCTGTGCGGAGATGACCGCCGGGAGTCCGAAGGCGTAGTAGCCGCGGTCGAGGACGGCCAGGCCGTTCACGCGGCCGACGGCCGTGCCCTGGGCCTGGAGGATGATCTCGCCGGAGGCGATCATGTCGCCGATCTTTTCCTCCGGCAGGCCGGAAAGCCGGGCCCGCGCGGCGACGGCTCCCCCGACGGAGGCCGCGTCGATGGCGCTCTTGCCCTCGAGCCGGGCGCGGTAATCGGCCTCGCGGAGGAGGTCGGCGACGAGGCCGAAGCGGGTGGAAAGCCGGGTGCGGTATTCCGCCAGGCGGATGCCCTCCTCCGCGACGGCCGCGAGGCCCTCGGCGGAGACGGGCAGGAGGCCTTCCTCTTCGACGATGACGCGGACGAAGGAGGCGTAGTCCCGCAGGGCCTCCGCGCTCCGGGGCATCGTCGAGTCGAATTCGGCGTGGACCTTGAAGAGCTTTTGGAAGTCGGGATCGGCTTGGTAGAGGATGTCGTAGGTCGATTCGCCGCCGATCATCACGACCTTGACGTCGGCCTTGACCGCCTCGGGCTTGAGCCAGGCCGCGCCGCCCATCGGGCCTTCCCGGGGCTGGATCTCGACGTGGCCGTCCTGGAGGACGCGCTTCAGGCGCACCCAGGCTTCCTCGTCGGCGACGACGTCCTCCGCGCGGAGCACGAGGTAGCCTCCCGAGGCCTGGAGGAAGGATCCGGCGCGGATGCGGAGGTAGGCGCCGCGGGTGTCGCCGTCCTCGTCGGGGCGGGGCTCCACGAAGCCGAAGAGATTGGCGGCGCTCGGGTGGTTTTCCACGACGACCGGGGCCTTAGGCGCCCCGCTCCGGTCCACGACGAGGTTGACGCCGTAGCGGATCAGGGCCGGCGAGCGCCGGCGTTTCCCTTCGACCGGCTCGTCGGGGGCGCGGAAAAGGTAGAGCCGCTCCTCGACGTCGGCCTTGAGCCCCTCGATCCAGGCGTGGACCTTGGGCTCCTTCCAGCGCTCGAGGAGGATGGTCGTCTCCGCAGCGACCTGGGGCTTCAACAGCTCGTCCCGCTCGGCCGCGATCTTGGCCTCGAGCTCCATGCGGCCCTTCTTGAGGTCGGCGAAGAGCCGCTTCATCCGGTCCATGTGGCCGTACCAGAGCTCGCGGAGGCGGTTGTACTCGGCCTCGGGCAGGTCGCCGGCGGCGACGAGGTCTTGGAGCGCTTCGAAGCTCGAGGGCTCGAGGCCGCTTTCGTCGGGGAGGCTCTCCTCGGAGCTTCCCGCCTCGGTGGGGCCGGCCCCCTCCTTTCCGGCGGTCCCGGCGGCCGCTGCCGCGGCGATGGCGGCCTCGGCCGGCCTGGGCGCCGCCGGGGCGGCCGTCTCGCCGACCGCGGGATCGGCGCCCGCGGAACCCGCGCCCGCGGGCTTGCCGTTCCGGAGGAGGGGGACGATGTCCATCGTGGCGCCGCCCTCGGTCTCCACCTGGACCGCGCGGAAGCCGTCAGCGGAAAGCACGGCCTCGAGCTCGGCCAGGCGGCGGTTTTCTTCCGCCTCGAGGGCGGCGGTCGCCTCGGCCTCGGCGCGCTTGTTCGCCTCGCTTTCGGACTGCAGGGCGACGATGCGCTTCAGCGACTCCACGAAGCGGTGTAGGTCGCGCTTGAACTCGCGGCCCTCGCCGGCGGGGAAGAGGAGGACCCGGGGCGCCAGGGGCGCGTCGAAGTCGTAGACGTAGGCGATGTCGCGGAGCTTTTCCGGGGCGGCCGGCTCGTCCTCAAGGACGCGCAGGACCGCGGTTCGGCGGCCGGTGCCGGGGGCGCCGGAGACGTAGACGTTGTAGCCCTTGGCGCGGATGCGCACGCCCATGCGGAGCGCCTCCAGGGCGCGGGGCTGGCCGATGACGGCGCTGCCCCAGCGGGGCGCCTCGCCGGCGCTTCCCGCCGCGGCGGCTTCCGCCTCCCGGGAAAAGTCGATGGAGAAGGCGGCTTCCGCCGCGCTCAGTTCGAGCCTCGAGGTTTCCATGCCGGCTCCCTTCGCGTCGTGCCTGCTCATTCGGCGTGCTCGATCAGGGTGGACACGGGCACGATCGCGTAGCCCGCGCCGATGAGGGCGTCGACCAGCAGGGCCAGGTTTCCGTAGAGGTAGTCGTCGCGGCCGCCCTCGGGCACCCCGAGGCGGATCGGCACGATGGAGCCCGGCTTGACCGTCTTGAGGATGCGCTCGACGATGTCGTGCGAGGGCAGGTAGGAGCCCGGCAGGCGGAAGCCGTCGGTCTTGGAGACCCAGTCCAGGGGATCCATGTCGCGGCCCACGTAGGCGTAGCTCATCGAGGCGCCCGCCTCCAGGATGTCGCCGTTCACGGTGTAGTAGGGCGTGTGCCAGAGGAGGGAAAGCTCCTTGCCGGTGGCGCCGAACCAGTCGTCCTCGGCGCGCGCGAGCCCGCGGCGGACATAGTCGCGGTCCACTCGGAAGCGCGCGTCCGTCGGGTCGACGGTGGTGAAGAAGAGGGAGCCGATCTCGTGGCCGCTCTCCGCGAGGAGGCGCGCGGCGCCGGGGTTCCTGCGGACGAATTCGCCGTTGACGAAGAAGCTCGCGGTGAGCCTGAAGTCCTTGAGCGCGTTGAGGACCGCGACGAGGCCCTCGGCCCCGTCCAGGGCGTCGAAGGTCAGGGCGATCTCGCGGCGCCGGATCCGCGAGCCGTGGTCGAAGACCGCTCCGGAACGGGGCTCGTCCCGCTCGGGGAAGGGCGCGTAGGCGGCGGAGGGGGCGGCGAGGAGGGGACGGGTGCCGAGGGCCTTCACCGCGCGGACCATGACGGCGTTGCGGTACTGGCCCGGCGCGGCTGCCTCGAGGTATACGCGGTAGGCCTCGGAGCTGGCCTGGGCCGGCTTCGCCTCGTAGCTTGCGGCTTCCGCCCAGGAGCCGGCGGCGGTGCCGCCTCCCTGGCCCGGCGCCGGCCGCTTGAAGGCCGCGCCGCCCGTCTTGGCGAGGAGGGCGCCGGCCGCGTCCCGGCCGAAGGCCTCGGCCTGGGAGAGGGCGATGAGCTTCCGCGCGCCGGAGGCGAGGTCCACGGCCTCGATGCGGCGCGAGCCGGCTGCGACGAGGCGGTCCGATTCGAGCCAGAGGGCGCGGAGGGATCCCGGAGCCGCGATTTCCCGCTTTTTGCCCCAGCTCTCGTAGTCGCGGACGAGGATGCCCTCGTCGCGGACGATGGCCACGCTCGCCTCGTCGGGGGAAAGGACGAGTTCCAGCGCGCCCGTCACGTCCAGTTCGCGGACCGCCGGCGCCAGGTCCAGGTCGGCGGAATCGACGGGGGTGGCGATCCTGAAGGCGCCCGCCTTGCGTTCCCCGCCGCGGATGGAACCCGTGACGACGGTGACGTCGCCGTTGGCGGGCCAGAGAACCTCGCGGACGGTGGTGCCGCCCTGGAGGAAGAGGTAGGGCAGGGCCGCGACGCGCTGTTCGGCGCCGAAGTCGTCGGGATCGAGGTAGACGAGGAAGAGGTTCCGGCCGCCCTTGGACAGGATGATCCGCGAGCCGTCGGAGGCGACCCAGAAGTCGTCGAAGCTCGGGTCGTAGACGAAGGGGGTCTTTCCCGCCAGGACGCCCATCCCCGCGAGGCCGCGGTAAAGGGCCTGGGTGAAGAACTCCGCGGGGAGGATGCGGTAGAGGGAGGAGCCGCGGAGGTAGTAGAGGCTCCCGTCCCGGCTCCAGCGCACCGAGCCGATGGTGCCCTCTCCGACGCGGCGGTATTCCTCGTCGAGGACCCGCCGGCCCGCGAGCTGTTCCACGCTGTAGTAATAAAGGGCGCCGCGCTTGGCGTAGACGAAGTAGCGGGAATCGTCCGACCAGCGCGCGGGGAAGGTCTCCACGGAGTACTCGAGGCCCTCGGCGACCGTCGTCACCTGGCCGGTGGAGGATTCGAGGAGGACGAGGCGGCAGTAGGCGGGCGAGATCGGCTCGGCCGAGAGCACGTAGGTGCCGTCGGGGCTCGGCGAGGCGGGCAGGAGCCTGCCCGCGGGGATGGCCGCGCCGCGCGCGAAGGCGGGATAGCCCTGGATCGGCGCGAGGTTCGCGAGGGAGGCGTCGGTGCGGAAGAGTCCGAAGCGGTTCTGGACCTGGAGGCGGCGGCCGCCGTCGACCAGGGTCACGTGTTCCGGATAGACGGTCAGCTGTTCGACGATGCCCGAGCCGAGCTCGGCGGAAAAGAGGCTGTCGTAGGAGCCGCCGCCGGGCAGTCCGGCGCGGGCGGCGAAGAGGAGGCGGTCGTCCTTCCCGAGATCCAGGCCGAGGAATTCGACCTCGGTCCAGGCGGCCGCGACGGCGGCGAGGGTCAGGGCGAGGAGTACGGCGAGACGCTTCATGGGTGCTACCCTCCCTCATCATTGTCGGCGAAAAGGGAGCGGAAGTAAACGACGGCCTCGCCGGGCCCGGCGGGATAATTCCTTACGCCTCCGCGCCGAGCACGAAGCGCCTGACGAGGTCGGCGACGAAGTCCTCCTCGTGGCTCAGGGTCGAGACGTAGGCAGCCGCCTCCTTGGCCGCGGGGATGGCGTTCGAGGGCGCGCAGCCGAGGCCGGCCACCCGGAGCATGCCGAGGTCGTTCATCGCGTCGCCGGCGGCCAGGGTCTCCGCGAGCGGGATGCCGAGGAGCTCGGCCAGGCGCCTCAGGGCCTCTCCCTTGTCGACGCCCTCGGCGAGGACTTCCATGAAGTAGGGCTTGGAGATGAGGACCTCGGCGCGGCC